>JAITKC010000144.1 GCA_031278665.1 Bifidobacteriaceae bacterium
CCCCGGCCGCCTGGGAGTGCGACCCGGGCGGGGCGCGGCCGGCGCCCGCGAGGCGCCCGGGCCGACAGGGCCGACCGGGCCGACCGGGAGAGCGAACCGGGCGGGGCGCGGCCGGCGCCCGCGAGGCGACCGGGCCGACTGGGCCGACCGGGCCGACCGATTTCACATCGCGGGGGGTTTTCTGGCAAGATGTACCGGTTGCTTGGCATGAGCCAGGCGGCATTCGGTTCGCATGATCTCTCGTCGAGGGTTCGCGGCGGCCGGGACTGCACCCACGATCCAAGCGAATGCGCGCCTGAGCTATGACTTGGGCGTGCGACACGCCCAAGCGCGGGGGGCGGTCAAAACCATAACCAGGAACGAAACAGGGAGATGGGCCACGCCATGGCTGGACAGAAAATCCGCATACGGCTGAAGTCGTATGACCACCAGGTGATCGACTCGTCGGCGCGGAAGATCGTGGAGACCGTGACCCGGGCGGGCGCCACAGTGGTCGGCCCGGTGCCCCTTCCGACCGAGAAAAACGTGTACTGCGTGATCCGGTCGCCCCACAAGTACAAGGACAGCCGCGAGCACTTCGAGATGAGGACTCACAAGCGCTTGATAGACATCATCGACCCGACGCCCAAGGCGGTCGACAGCCTGATGCGGCTCGATCTGCCGGCGGATGTGAATATCGAGATCAAACTGTAGCGACCGGCGAGGATAGACGACAAGATGACTACCGTTTCACAAAAGGTGCGCCCGACTGCGGCGCTGCTGGGCACTAAGCTCGGCATGACCCAGGCTTGGGACGCCGACGGCCGGGTGGTGCCGCTGACCGTCATCGAGGTTGGCACGAATGTGGTGACGCAAGTGCGCACCCAAGAGGTCGACGGTTACAGCGCCGTCCAACTTGGCTACGGCGAGGCCAACCTCCGCAAACTCACCCAGCCTATGCAGGGCCATTTCGCCAAGGCCAAAGTCGAGCCGAGGCGCTACCTGGCCGAGGTCCGGCTGGCCGAATCCGAGTCCTATAAGCCCGGCCAGGAGTTGACGGCCGAGGTCTTCGAAGCCGGTCAGCGCGTCGACGTGGCCGGGACCACCAAGGGCAAGGGAACCGCGGGCGTGATGAAACGGCACGGTTTCGCCGGTGTCGGCGCCTCGCACGGCTCCCACCGAAACCACCGCAAACCCGGTTCGATCGGCGCTTGCGCCACGCCGGCCCGGGTGCTCAAAGGTTTGCGCATGGCCGGGCGGATGGGCAACGCCCGCCAGACCACGCTCAACCTGTTAGTTCACGCGGTCGATGTCGAGGCCGGCCTGATTTTGGTCAAGGGCGCGGTGCCGGGGCCGAAGGGCGGCCTGGTGTTGGTGCGCTCGGCGGTGAAGGGAGCCTGATCGGGATGGCGAAAGTCAAGATTCTGAACCCGGCCGGCAAGAAGGTCGGCAAGGCGAAGTTGCCCGATGCCGTCTTCGACGTTCAGACCAACGTTCCGTTGATTCACCAGGTCGTGGTGGCCCAGTGGGCGGCCGCCCGCCAGGGCACCCACTCCACCAAGACGCGGGGCCAGGTTTCCGGCGGCGGCCGCAAACCCTACCGGCAGAAGGGCACCGGGCGGGCCCGCCAGGGTTCGACCCGGGCGCCGCAGTTCGTCGGCGGCGGCGTTGTCCATGGGCCGCAGCCGCGCGATTACTCGCAGCGCACGCCCAAGAAGATGAAGGCGGCGGCGCTGCTGGGGGCCTTGTCGGACCGCGCCCGCCACGACCGCATCCACGTGGTGACCGCTTTCGTGGAGGGCGACAAGCCCTCGACTAAACAGGCGGCCGCCGTGCTGGCCAATGTGACCGACCGGCGGCGCGTGCTGGCGGTGATCACGCGGGAGGAGTCGGCCGCCCGGTTGTCGCTGCGCAATCTGCCGGACGTTCACTGGATCACGCCCGACCAATTGAACACCTACGACGTCATGGTCAGCGACGATGTGGTCTTCACAGTCGACGCCTTGGCCGGGTTCCTGGCCGGCCCGAAGTCCGGCCTGGAGCCCTCGGACGACGACGAGGTTTTGGCTCTCGCCGACGCCGACGATGACGAAGACGCCGACGATGACGAAGACGCCGAGGACGACGACGACGCCGACGACGCCGAGGATGAGGCCGACGACGAGGACGACGCCGACGCCGAGGATGAGGCCGAGGACGACGACGCCGAGGACGCCGACGACGAGGACACGCCGGCCGCCGAGGCCCAGGCGGCGAAGGAGGAAGCCGAATGAGCAAGCCCGACCTGCCAAAGAACCCGCGCGACATCATCATCAAACCGGTCGTGTCGGAGAAGAGCTACAGCCTGATCGACGAGGGCAAATACACGTTCATCGTGGCGCCGACGGCCAACAAGACCGAGATCAGGATCGCGGTCGAGAAGATTTTCGACGTCAAGGTGGCATCGGTCAACACGCTGAACCGCCAAGGCAAGACCCGGCGGACCAAGTTCGGGGTGGGCCGGCGCAAGTCCACCAAACGCGCGATCGTGACTCTGCGCGAAGGCTCCATCGACATCTTCGGCGCGCCGATCTCCTGAAAGCGAGGCTAGAGCGACATGGGCATTAGGAAATACCGGCCGACCACGCCGGGCCGGCGCGGCGCGTCGGTCGCGGACTTCGCCGAGATCACGCGCTCCAAGCCGGAGAAATCATTGGTCCGGCCGTTGACCAAGACCGGCGGGCGCGACGCCTCCGGGCATATCTCCTCGCGGCATCGGGGCGGCGGACATAAGCGGGCCTACCGCCTGATCGACTTCCGCCGCCACGACAAAGACGGCGTGCCGGCCAAGGTGGCGCATATCGAATACGACCCGAACCGGACCGCCCGGATCGCGTTACTGCACTACGCCGACGGAGCCAAGCGCTATATCTTGGCCCCGAACCGGCTGCGCCAAGGCGACCGCGTCGAGGCCGGCCCTGAGGCGGACATCAAACCCGGCAACAACCTGCCGATGCGCCACATACCGCTGGGCACTGTGATCCACGCGGTCGAACTGCAGCCGGGCGGCGGCGCCAAACTGGCGCGCAGCGCCGGCGCGTCTATCCAGTTGGTCGCCAAAGAGGGCAAATACGCCCAGTTGCGGCTGCCGTCCGGGGAAATCCGGAATGTCGATCTGCGCTGCCGGGCGACAGTCGGCGAGGTCGGCAACGCCGAACAGTCGAATATCAACTGGGGCAAGGCCGGCCGGATGCGTTGGAAGGGCCGCCGGCCGCATGTCCGGGGGGTGGCCATGAACCCGGTGGACCATCCGCATGGCGGCGGCGAGGGCAAGACCTCCGGCGGGCGCCATCCGGTCAGCCCTTGGGGCAAGCCGGAGGGGCGCACCCGCAAGAAGGGCAAGCCGTCCGACAAACTGATCATCCGGCGCCGTCGGACCGGCAAGAAGCGTTGATCGACGAACGTTGATTAGGAGAGAACAAGAAGATGCCTCGCAGCCTCAAGAAGGGTCCGTTCGTTGACGACCATCTCCAGAAAAAGGTCGACGAGCACAACGCCAAGGGCCTGAAGACTGTCATCAAGACTTGGTCGCGGCGCTCCATGATCAC
>JAITKC010000188.1 GCA_031278665.1 Bifidobacteriaceae bacterium
CGCCGACGCCGCGATGGCCCAGTGACGCCGCCGACCCGGGCGGGGCGGCGCGGGGCGGCCAGGCGAAGCGGCCATGCGGGTTGAACTCCAGGCGGTTTCCAAGACGTTCGCCCGCGTCAAGGCCGTCGACCAAGTCACAGTCGAGTTCTCGTCCGGGCGGCTGACCTCGGTTCTGGGGCCGAGCGGTTGCGGCAAGACGACCCTGCTCAACCTGGTCGGCGGCATCGCGCCGCCGACTAGCGGGCGGATCGCCTTCGACGGCCGCGACGTCACCGAATTGCCGCCGGAGAAACGCGGACTCGGCTACGTGTTCCAGAACTACGCGCTCTATCCGCACTTGCGGGTCGGCGACAACATCGCCTTCCCGCTGCGTTTCACATCGATGGATCGGCGGGCCCGGGCGGCCCGGGTGGCCGAGTTGGCGGAATTGGTGCGAGTCGGCGAACTGCTTGGGCGGCGTCCCAGCGAGTTGTCCGGGGGACAGCAGCAGCGGGTGGCGATCGCGCGCTCGCTCGCCAAATCGCCCGGACTGTTGTTGATGGACGAACCGTTGAGCAACCTCGACGCCCGCCTGCGGACCGAGATGCGGGCCGAGATACGCCGGATCCAGAGCGCCACCGGCATCACCTTGATCCTGGTGACCCACGACCAAGAAGACGCCATGGCGGTCTCCGATTCCGTCGTGGTCATGCGCGACGGCCGCCTTGAGCAGGTGGCCAGCCCGCTCGACGTCTACGCCGACCCGGCTTCGCTATTCGTGGCCGACTTCATCGGCAACCCGCCGGCCAACCAGCTTCGCGTGCGTCCGCGCTTAGGCGTCCTGGAATTGGCCGACGCCAGCGCCCGGCTCGACCTGGCGGCCCCGGCCGGTCTGGCCGACGGCCAGGAGGCGGTCATGGCGGTCCGTCCGGAGTCGATCCAGCTGACCGCCGTGGACGGGGCGACGGACGGGGCGCCGGACGCCCCCGACTCGGCCCAAGCCGCCCGCGTCGTCGCCTGTTCCCCGGCCGGGCGCGACCTGGCCTACACCGTGCGCCTGGGCGGGGCCGAACTGAACGTCCTGGCCAGTCCGGACCGCCCGATCCCGGTGGGCGCGGCGGTGCGCGTCGCCATCGCGGCCAACCGGGCCTATTTCTTCGCCCCGGACGGCGGCGGGAGGCTGGCGTGAGGCTGTGGCGGCGGCTGACGCCGCTGGCGTTCCTGGCCCCTTTCGCGGCCGGGACGCTGGCCTTCGTGTTCTATCCGATAGTCGACGTCGTCCGCCTGTCGTTCCTGGAAGGCCATGTTTTCCTGACCGGCGAAAGCTCCGGCGTCGGATTCGGGAACTACGCGGCCGCCTTCGCCGACCCGCACTTCGCGACGGCGGTGCGCAACACCACCTTGTACGCCGCCGGGGTGATTCCGACCACTTTGGTCCTCGGCCTGGCCTCGGCCTGGCTGTTGAACCGGTCGTTCGTTGGGCGGCGGTTCTTCCAGACGGTCTACTTCTTGCCGCTGGTGACCTCGGCGACCGCCATCGGACTGGCCTGGCGTTGGATTTTCAACTTTGACTACGGCGTGTTGAACTATTTCCTCTCGCTGATCGGGCTGCCCGCCGTCAACTGGCTGAACGACCCGTCCTGGGGGCTGGTCGCGCTGATGGTCTACGGCGTCTGGTCGATGCTGCCGCTGACCACGGTGCTGCTGTTGGTCGGGATGCAGAACATCGACCCCCGCTACGGTCTGGCCGCCAGAGTCGACGGCGCCGGGGCCTTCGCCCGTTTCAGGACCGTCACAATGCCGCTGTTGGCCCCATCGATCGGCCTGGTCCTGATTGTCAACCTGATAACTTCGGCGCGGGTCTTCGACGAGTTGTTCCCCCTGTTCAACGGCAAGCCCGGGGTGGCCGGCTCGCTCTACACGATGGTCTATTTCATCTACGACGCCTTCTTCAAGAGCGGCGACCTCGGCAAGGCCAGCGCCGCCGCGATCGTCTTCTCGATCGCCGTGCTCGCCCTGGCCCTGGCCCAGCTTCGGCTGCAGCGGCGGTGGCGGCGATGACAATGGCCTCGCCGGCGCGCGTCGCCCGCCAAATCCCGCTCTATTTGACCCTGGCGGCGGGCGCTTTCGCGATGGCCTTCCCGTTCTTGTGGATGGGTTTGTCGGCCTTCAAAACGCCGGCCGAAATCGCGGCGGTCCCGCCGGTCTGGGTGCCGGAACGGCTCAGCTTCGACAACTTCGTCAGAGTCTTCGAAGTCGCGCCGTTCGCCACCTATCTGCGCAATTCGGTGTTGGTCACGGCGGTTTGCGTCCTGGTCACCCAGGCGACCTCGATTATGGCGGCCTTCGCCTTTTCGGCGTTGCGCTTCAAGGGCCGCGACTGGCTGTTCGCCGCCGTGGTGTCCTTGATGGTGGCGCCTTTCGAATTGCTGATCATCACCAATTACGCGACTATGGCGGACCTGCGCCTGATCGACACCCTGCCGGCCCTGGTTCTGCCGTTCGTTTCGTCGATTTTCTACATGTTCATAATTCGGACGACTTTTCAATCGGTGCCCGAGGGCCTGTACTGGGCGGCGCGGATCGACGGCGCCGGCAATTGGCGCTACCTCTGGACCATTTTGGTGCCGGTGGCGCGGCCGACTATCACCACGACATCGCTGCTCAACGCGATCGCCGCCTGGAACGCCTTCATGTGGCCGCTGTTGGTGATCAACACCAGCGCGAACCGGACGCTGCCGGTCGGCCTGTACTCGTTCATCACCGAAGGCGGGGTCCGTTACGAGTTGCTGATGGCGGCCGCCACCGTCGCCGTGCTGCCGATGTTGATGCTGTTCGCGGTGGCGTCGAATCAGATCATCCAGGGCATCGCCCGCGGCGGGCTGAAAGGCTAGGCGGACCGCGTGGACGGCGCCGCGACATCAAGGAGGCAACGACTATGACCACGATTGTGACCCTGCATTCGGGCGCCCGGACGATCGGCGGGGTGTGCGTGTCCGTCGAATACGGCGCCGCCCGGGCGGTGCTCGACTTCGGCTCGCCCTATGTGCCGGAGGCCCAAGTCTTCGACGGCCGCGTCCAGCCGCGGCGGCGGACCTGGGTGGCCGACTCGATCCGGTTGGGCCTCTTCCCGCGCGTCGACGGGGTTTACGCGGCCGAGGACTTGGCCGCCGATGCCGCCGGGGACGGCTGGGGAGGGAAAGGCTGGGGAGCCGGGGACGGCGGCGCCGACCGGCCGGCGGCGGGCGCGGCCGGCGGCATCGGCGGCCTGGTCCCGGCCGAGCGTTCGCAACTCGAGACGGCGGTCTTCGTGTCGACCCTCTACCTGGACCACATGGCCGCGATCGGGGCGGTGGCGGACCGGGTCCCGGTCTATATGGGTCCGGTGGCGCGACGACTCGAACTGGCGATGGAGACCTGCGGCCTGGGGGTCCGCTCGCGGCGGTCGGCCTACCAATCGTTCGAGTTCGACCAGCCGGTGCGCGTCGGCGAAATCGAGGTCCTGCCGATCACCTCCTACACCGACGGCTTCGGCTCGTGCTCGTTCCTGGTCACCACCCCGGACGGGACGGCGCACTGGACCGGCAACCTGACGATCGACGGGTTCGAAAGCGGCCACACCCTGGCCGAAATCGACTTGCTCCGGCGGCGCGGGCTGGACGTGCTGTTCTGCGACGCCACCCGGTTCTCGTTCGACGAGGAGCTGAGCCGGGCGGCCGGCCCGGACGGGGCGGTGGCGGCCGGAATCGCGGCGCCGGCCGGCGCGCCGACCAACGCGGACCTGGACGCCGAACTGGCGCGGACTATCGCGACCCGCCCGGGCCTGGCGGTGGTCAACGTCTACCAGCGCGAACTGGCCTCGGTCGCCAAACTGGCGGCCTCGGCCGCCGCCGCCGGGCGGCTGGCCGTCTTCGAGCCGGATTTGGCCTTCGTGGCGCGCGAATGCCTGGGGCTGACGCCAGCCGTCTACACCCCGGACTCGGCCGGTTCGGCCGGTTCGGCCGGCGAGGGGGCGCCGCCGGCCTGGCTGGCCCGGCTGCGGGCCGAATGCCCGGCCGTGACCAGGGCCGAGATCGCGGCCGAACCGCGCCGCTTCTTGTTGCAGAACAGCTACGCCAACATCCTCGAATTGCTTTCGCTGCCGTCCGCCGGCGGGGTCTACATACACTTGGACGGCGAGCCGGTTGGCCGGTTCGACCCGTCTTGGGCCAATATGGAGCGGGTTTTGGGCGTCGCCGGCTTCGAACTGGCCTGTTTCGACTACAACGACGTTGTCGGCCACGCTTTCCCCGGCGCCGTCCAGCACTACGTCGAGGCGGTCGCGCCGCGCGTCCTAGTTCCCTGCCACTCGACGCGGCCCCAGCTATTGGCGGCGGCCGGCGCCAAACAGTTGCTGCCGGAGCCGGGCAGGCCCTTCGACTTGGCCGGCCGGCCGGCCAGCCGGGACGGGCGCCCCAGGTGACGCCTGGCCCGAGCCTCTTACGAGCGCCCAGCGGCGCGCGCGGACTTCGATCAGACGCCGCGTCAGCCGACTAGGCAGAACGGCGGGCAGCGGGCGCCGTGGGGCCCCGGGTTCTTGTCGGAGGCGCCGGATAGACTACCGACTCAGCGGCGGATCGCCGCCGCCGGCTGCTTCACTGGCTCTGGCG
>JAITKC010000228.1 GCA_031278665.1 Bifidobacteriaceae bacterium
GGGCAAAACGGACTTTCGCCTGCGTCTGGCGGTCGAGCCGGGCGGCTGCGCCGGCCTGCAATATGACTTGGGCTTCGACGACTCGCTATTGGAGGGCGACGCCGTGGTTCTGTTCGACGGCGTGGCGTTGGTGGTGGACCAATTGTCGGCCCCGCTGGTCGACGGCGCGGTGATCGACTTCCAGGATTCGATCTCGGCCCAGGGTTTCTCGATCGACAACCCCAACGTCAGGCGCGGCTGCGCCTGCGGCAACTCCTTCTGCTAGACCCCGCTCGGACCGGGCGCGGCCGCCTCGCTCAGCACTCGACCACGTTGACGGCCAGGCCGCCGAGCCCCGTCTCTTTGTATTTGGTGGACATGTCGAGACCGGTTTGGCGCATGGTTTCGACCCCGGCGTCCAACGACACGCGGTGGGAGCCGTCGCCGCGCAACGCCAACCGGGCCGCCGTGACCGCCGTGGAGGCGGCCACCGCGTTGCGTTCAATACACGGGATCTGGACCAGTCCCGCGATCGGATCGCAGGTCAGGCCGAGGTGGTGTTCTAAGGCGATCTCGGCGGCGTTCTCAACCTGGCGGTTCGAGCCGCCCAACACCGCGGCCAGTCCGCCGGCCGCCATGGCGCAGGCGGAGCCGACTTCGGCCTGGCAGCCGCCCTCGGCCCCGGAGATCGAGGCGTTGGCCTTGAACAGCGATCCGAGGGCGGTGGCGGTCAGCAGCAGCCGGCGGACGCCGCCGCGTCTGATCGCCTGGTCGGCGGCTGGCTTCGCGGGTTCCAGGTCCGGGTCGGAGCCGGCTGAGGCCAAAAACCGGGACCAATACAGCGCGACGGCCGGCAGGACGCCGGCCGAACCGTTAGTCGGCGCGGTCACGACCCGCTCTCCGGCGGCGTTCTGTTCGTTGACCGCCAGCGCGTAAGCTCCGAGCCATTCGTCGAGCGGCCCCCGCCGGCCTTGCTCCTCGGCCGCTTGAAGTTGGACGCAGATGGCGTTGGCCCGGCGCTTGACGCCGAGCCGGCCGGGCAGCGGCCCCTCGGCCGCCAGGCCGGCTTCGACACAGGCGACCATGGCCTCCCAGATGGCGTCGAGCCGGGCGATCAGATCATTTGCCGGCCGCAGCGACAACTCGTTGCGCAGCGCCAGCTCCGCGATTGTCAGACCGGCCTCGTCGCAGAGCGCCAACAGCGACCGCCCGTCGCGGTAGTCAAATGGCAGGTCGGGCCGGCTGGGCGGCGGCTGTTCGCCCTGCCGGCGGATGAACCCGCCGCCGATCGAGTAATAGGTGTCCTTGGCCAGTTCCCGGCCCGCGCCGTCGCGGGCCCAAAGCGTCAGGGCGTTGGGGTGCCCGGGCAGGCGGGTCGCCGGTTCGAAGGCGATGTCGCTTCGCGCGAACGCGACCGGATGGGCGCCGCCCAGCGCCAGCGCCGCCCCGTCTGGCCAGTCCAGCCAGGCGCGGCGGACCTGATCCGGCGGGCAGGTTTCGGGGTCCAGTCCGCGCAGCCCCGCGACCACCGCGTCAGCCGTGCCGTGGCCAAGTCCGGTGGCCCCGAGCGAGCCGTACAGGGCGCAGCCGACCCGGGCGACCCGGCCGAGGCGACCGGACCGCGCCAACCGGTCGGCGAAGTCGCGCCCGGCGCGCATCGGCCCGACCGTGTGGGAACTCGACGGTCCCAGTCCAATCGAGAATAAGTCGACAACCGACACGTAGGCGTTCACGGGCCGTCCCGGCGCCGGCTTACCTGGTTTGGTAGGTCGGCGCGATGACGGCCCGCGCCAGGGTGTGGAAGAGGGCGTTGAAGGCGGCGACGGTGGCCGATGCCGCCGGGCCGATCGGCAGCGTCTCGACGTCCAGCGCGTGGACGGCGAAGTGGTAGCGGTGCGGGCGGTCGCCCTTGGGCGGCGCGGCGCCCATGTAGCCGACGCCGCCGCCGTCGTTCCGGAGTTGGAAAACCGGGTCTGGGAAGGCGGCGTCCGGCGCGCCCGCGTTTTGCGCCAGTTCGGTGATCGAGGCCGGCAGGTTGACCAGCGACCAGTGCCAGAAACCGGCCGGAGTCGGCGCGTCCGGGTCGAAGCAGTTGACGAGGAAGCTCTTGGTCTGGGCGGGGAAGCCGCGCCAGGCCAGTTGGGGCGAGAAATTATCGCCCGCCAGCGCGAAAGCGCTGGCCATTTGGGTGTCAGAGGCGACGTCCAAACTGGTGAGTGTGAAAGACGGGACTGGCGGAAGAAGCGAGTAGGGGTCGGGCGGGATCGGGCGAGTTAGGTCCATGAGGTGAGTTTACTAGCGCGCCGCCCCGGATTCAGCTGTCAGGGCACTGACTGGACTTGACACATGTGTACGAGGAGAGTTAACTAGATAACTCGAACAGGCGTTGTAGGCGAAAGGGGGATTGCTGTGGTGGCAGTTGGTGTTTCCGCACTTGCGCCACCAGCCCCGGCGTCGGCGCTGGACAAGGCCCGGCGAATGCTGCGGCTGGCCGAGGCGAAGACCGGGGTGGCGGCGGTCGGGGCCGATCCGGAGCTCCGTTCGGTTGGTTCCAGCGGTCCGCCGGCAAGCGCACAGTGTCCGATGCCGTCTGGCCGGCCCGGCCCGGGAGGCGCGGCCCGGTCTTTGGTCCGGCCAGGCGCGGGGTTGGGCGCGGGCACGGGTCCCGCGGCGCCGAGTCGCGCCGAACTGGGCCTTGCGGACGTCGGCTGCGGCGCCTCGGCTGACGGCGAGGGCGTGGAGCGCGTGGGGTTGCGCGCCGACTG
Organism: Bifidobacteriaceae bacterium; assembly: GCA_031278665.1. Taxonomy (GTDB): domain Bacteria; phylum Actinomycetota; class Actinomycetes; order Actinomycetales; family WQXJ01; genus JAIRTF01. The sequence goes on from JAITKC010000228.1 coordinate 2,745, forward strand.
GCGTCAGATCACGGCGGTGGAGTTGGCGCGCCTGGCCGGGCCGCGTTTCGCGCCGGGGACGGTGGCTCGGGTGAACGGGTCGATGGCGGCGTTTTGGACGGTGGCCGCGGCCGGCATGGGGGCTGAGGACTGGGCGGCCATCGCCGGTTTGCCGGAGGCGGGGCTATTGGCGGCGGCGGAGGCCGGGCTGGTGCTCAGCCGCTCGGTGGTGGTCCCCGACCTCGGCGTTCAGCCGCTCAAAGTGCTGGCCGGGCTGGTGGACGCCTATGGCTTGGTGGCGGCCGGCGGACTGGACTTGGGCGCCGGCGACCGGCGGCGGATTGAGGCGCGGTTGCGTTTCACCGGCGGGCGGTTGGTCACCACCGGCAAATGGGGCGGCGCGAAACTGGCCGTCAACGTCAAAGCCCGGCACGGTTTGCCCCTGGGAGAGGGCCAAGGGCTGACTGGACAGCCGCGGTTTGACCTGGAGTTGGTTTACAAGGGCGGCTTTGGGGACTGGTCATGAGCGGTGCGCGCAGGCGAGCGGCCATGGCCGGGGCGGCATCGGGCGCGGGCAAGGCGGCGGGCGGGGCGGCATCGGGCGCGCGACGGACTGCGGACGCGGCCAAATCGGCTCGGCGGCTGGCGGCGATCTGGATACCGGACTGGCCGGTGGTGGCGGCCATCGGGGTCGGCGCGGCGCCGGCCGAACAGCCGATCATCGTGGCGGACGCGCATCGCGTCAAAGCCGTCAGCGCGGCCGCCCGGGCGGCCGGGGTCAGGCGGGGGATGAAACGGCGGACCGCCATGTCGCTCAGCCCCGGCGCGGCGATAGTGCCGGCCGATCAAGCGCGGGACGCCCGCGCCTTCGAGGAATTGGCCATCGTGGCGCACGGGTTGGTGCCGGCGGTCGAATTGTTGCGTCCGGGTTTGCTGCTCTGCCCGGCCGTCGGCGCCAGCCGTTATTACGGCGGCGACGAGGCTCTAGTCGAATATTTGTTGACTGAGGTGGCCTCTCAAATCGGCGCCGAGGCCTGGGTCGGGGTGGCGGATGGTTTACTGGCCGCGATTCTGGCGGCCCGCGACGGGCGGGTGGTGGCGCGCGGCGAG
>JAITKC010000242.1 GCA_031278665.1 Bifidobacteriaceae bacterium
CGCCGACCGCCGCGGCGGCTGACCGAGTCTTCGAACCAGAATTGAGACAAGCCCGCCCAGCGGGCGGCGGCGCGTCAGTTTGGCCGCGGTTGGCGCCACGGCCGGGCTGAGACGGCGGCTGATACCGCCCACAGCGCCGCCCCCGACGCGAAGGCGGCGGTGTAGGAGAAACGCGCCGCCAGGAAGCCGGCGACCAGCGGTCCGACCACCGCGCCGGCGTCGCCGGCCCTCGAGAAGACGGCTATGGCCTGGGTGCCGCCGGGGCCGGCGGCGTCGCCGACGGCCGCCGACGGGGCCGTGCCGGTGACGGCCGCGCCCAGGGCGTAGGCCGCCAGGATGGCGGTCAACGCCGCCAACGACCGCGAGACCGGCATTGCCGCCATCGCGGCGGCGGCCAAGGCGGCGCCCGCGACCATCGGGAGGCGGCGGCCGTGCTTGTCCACCACCCAGCCGGCCGGCCAGATCGCGGCCATCTGGACGGCGGCGGCCACGGACATGGCGATGCCGGCCCACCAGGCCGCTTGGGCGGCATCGGACACCAAATAGGCCGCCACGAACAGCGGGATCAGCGCGCTCCTGGCCCCGTGCGTGTTCCACCCTTGCGCCAGACTAGCCAGCAGCGCCGCCTGGTAGCGCCGGTCTCGCAGCACCGCGCCGAAGGGCCTGGGCGCGTCGGCCCCGGAGGCTTGGCGCCGGCCAGGGCCGGCGACCAGGCCCGGGGCGGCTTGGAGTCCCAGGGCGACGGCGGCGGCGACCGCCAAGGTGGCGGCGTAGAAGAAGAACGGGGCGCGCAGCGAGATCTGGGCGAACAGGCCGCCGATGGCCGGGCCGGTGACCGCCCCGACCAGGAACCCGCCCTGGAACAAGGCTGAGGCGCGGCCCCGGCGGCCGGCGTCGACCGACGCCAGCAGCACGGTCATAGCTGAGACCGAGAACATGGCGGAGCCGACCCCGCCGGCGGCGCGGAGCGCGATCAACTGAGGGTAGGAGGCGGCGAAGCCGACACCGACCGAGGACGCCGCCACCAGCAAGATGCCTGACAGCAGCACCGCGCGGTGGCCCAGCCGCGAGGTCAGGGAGCTGACGGCGGGCGCGAACAGAAGCCGCATAGCCGCGAAGGCGCTGATGACGGCGGCGGCGGCGAACTCGTTCACGCCGAAGGAGGTCGCGAACATCGGCAGCACGGGGTTGACCACCCCGTAGCCGACCGCCACGCCCAGCGCGATCCCGGACAGGATCCAGACGTTGCGCGGCACCCCGCCAGGTTAGCGCCGCCGCCCGCCGCCGCGACTCAGGAGGATCGTTGCGGCAGGAGCGGGTTGATGGCGGCGGCGAAGGTCTCCAGGTTGAGTGACTGGACCAGGATCTTGCCGGTGCCCCGGAAAACGTTGACCAGGCCCTCGCCGGTGCCGATGGAGCCGAAGAAGCCGCTTTGCAACTGGATGTGGTAGTCGAGGTTGCGATCCCAGGCGACCACGTGGCGGTTATCGACCACGAAGCCGTCGGCGTTCTCGAGCGGGATCTCGGTGATCGAGCCGAAGGCGTTGACCAGCATCGCGCCCTGGCCGTTGGTGGTCATGACGAAGAAGCCGCCCTGGCCGCCAAAGATGGCTTTGCCGGCCGACTGCCGCTCCAAGGTGTATTCGACGGATGAGTCCATAGCCAAGAACGCGCCATCGTTCAAGCGGTACTGGTTGGCCCCGACGTCGAGTTGGGCGATGGTGCCGGGATAGGTCGGCGCGATCGCGACCTCGCCGTATTGCGCCTGGCAGACCACCTCGGTGATGAAGGCGGACTCGCCCGAGACGGCGCTGCGGGCGACGGCTTTGACGAACTTGCCCAAGCCCTGGCCGCTGGCGTTGAGACGGGCGTTCAACTGCACGCCGGCCGAGGCGTAGACCATCGACCCGCGCTGGATGCGGGCGGTCTCGCCGCCGTTGAGCCTGACACGGGCCATCGGGAATTGCATTTGGGTCTCAATGTGGAATTGCATCTTGGTTCTCCCCCTTCGGAGTCGCTGTCCCGCCCACTTTAGCGGGGCCGGGGCTGGCTCCCGCGAAGCCGGCTCACAGAAGGTTGCGCCGGGCCGCCCAGCGCGTCAGCTCCGAGCGGTTCGACAACTGGAGCTTTCTCAAGACGGCGCTGACATGGGTCTCGACCGTCTTGATGGAGATGAACAGGGCGGAGGCGACCTCGCGGTAGGTGTAGCCGCGGGCGATCAGACGCATCACCTCCTGTTCGCGGGCGGTCAGGCTGTCCAACTCGTCGTCGGCGGCGGCGACGTCGCCGAGGGCGGCGCCGAAGGCGTCCAAGACGAAGCCCGCCAGGCGGGGAGAGAACACCGCGTCGCCCTCAGCCACCCGTTCCACGGCCTCGACCAGGTCGGCGGCGGTGATCGACTTGGTGACGTAGCCGCGGGCGCCGGCCCGGATCACCGCCACCACGTCCTCGGCCGCGTCTGAGACCGACAACGCCAAGAACCGCGCCTGCGGCAGCTCTCGCCCCAAGGTGGCGGCGACTTCGGCCCCGCCTCCGCCGGCGCCTCCGGGCAAGTGCACATCCAACAGCACCACGTCGGGGCGGGCGGCGCGGATCACGGCCAAGGCCTCGTCGACCGAGGCGGCCTCGCCGACGATTTCCACCGCGTCGCCCAACTCCGCCCTCGCCCCCGACCGGAAGAGGGCGTGATCGTCTACCAACACCACTCGCAGTTCGCTCATGTCTCATCCTCCGAGGTCGCCAAGACTAGTTTGAGGCAGACCTCAGTCCCGGCGCCTGGACCCGAGCGGATCTCGGCGCTGCCGCCGTGCCGACGCACCCGGCCCAGGATTGACTCCCGCACCCCCAGGCGATCCGGCGGGACGGTCGCCAAGTCGAAGCCGCCGCCGCGGTCGCGGACAAAGATCTCGGCCGCCCGCGGCGACAACTCGGCGTAGAGGGAGACCGGCGCGGCCCCGTGGCGGGCGGCGTTGAACAGCGCCTCGCGGGTGGCGCCCACCAACGCCTCCAGACGTTCGGTCGGCGCCCGGTCGCCCACCAACACCACTCCGATCTCGACTCCGGTCAGGTCTTCGACCTCGCCGGCGATGCCGCGCAGCTCCGCCGCCAGCGACAGGCCCGGCTCCGGGCGGTCCTGGTAGAGCCATTCCCTCAGCTCGCGTTCCTGGGCCCGGGCCAGGCGGCGAACCTGGGGCGCGTCCGTCGCCCGGGCGCGGATCGCCGCCAACGTCTGCAGCACCGAATCGTGCAGGTGGGCGGCGATGTCAGCGCGTTCGGCCTCGCGCGCGGTGGCGACGCGCTGGTCGCCGAGGGCGTGAACCAGGCGCAGCCCCCACGGCGCCAGCACCAGGACCACCCCCGCCAGGACCGCCAAACCGGCCAGGAACGCCGCCAGCACCGAGTCCCAGTCGCTCCCCCGTGTCACCAGCAACGTCACCGCGACCACCACCAGCCCAAGGGCGCCGAACAGGCGCAGCCACGAGACCGGCCCGCGTTTGGCCCCTGGGTCGGCCTGGTCCAGTTGGCTCCAAGCCAGGCCGACGCCGCCGACCAGCCCCAAGGCGGGCAACAGGATCTGGGCCGGCAGGGGACGGCCGGCCGCCGCCAACGCCACCAGGCCGGCGACGCCCAGCAACGCCAACCCGGCCGCCAGCCGCAAAGCCGGGCGGGCTCGCGCCGGGTCACGCAGCCGCGGCGCCAGGCGGGCCAGCGCCGGGGGCGGGGCGGCGGGGTCGCCCGAGGGGACTGTCAGCCACAGCCACAGGTACAGCGCCGCTCCCACGCCGACCACGCCGAAGCCGACAAAAGCCCAACGCGCTGTCGACACCTTGACGCCGAAGGCTTGAGCCAGGCCGGCCGCCACCCCGCCGAGCATCCGCCCGGCGCGCGGGCGGCGCAGCATGGCGGCGGGGGGTGGATCCGGCATGTCATCAATTGCACCACGCCGGGGCCGCTTGGCCCAGTCCACCAGGGGATTGGCCAGGGGAATCTCAGGGGCGTATCAGGGCTTTCCCCAATAGATGAGCTGCCCGCCGGGCCGCAGAATGGACCCATGACCGCACCGACCATGCCCGCCAACGCCGCCGGCTCGGGCTTTTTCGAATGGATCCGCCTCCAGGGCCTCAGCCGCGGCCCCGACCGCTGGTTCGGGGGGGTGGCCAGCGGGATAGCGCGCCGGATCGGCTGGGACCCGGTCCTGGTGCGGGGCTTGTTTGTGGTCGCGGCCATCTTCTCTGGCATCGGCCCGCTGCTCTACGGCGCCGCCTGGCTGCTGCTGCCCGAGGCCGCCGACGGCCGCGTCCACCTTGAGGAGCTGGTTCTGCGCGGACGCCTCAGCGCCGGCTTTTGGGGCGGCGCGATCTTCGCCTTCGTCGGTTTGGTCGAGACTCCGACTTGGCTTGGCATCGCCGGCGTGGTCGGGTTCGCCCTGATGGCGGCGATCGTGGCGGGCGGGTTGGTGCTGCTGGCCTACGCCGGCAGCCAGGGCCGCCAGGCCGCCGGAGCGCCCGCCACCAGCCCGCCGGCGCACGATGGCGCCCCTCCGCCTGCCCAAAGCGCGTCGGCCACGAACCCGGTCGCGTCAGGCGGCAGCGCGCCGGCCACCGCGCCACCCTCCCCAGACGCGACCGGCGGCGAGCCAGACACGACGGGCGGCAAGCCAGACACGGCGGGCGGCGAGCCAGACACGACGGGCGGCGAGCCAGCCGCGGGTGGCGAGCCAGACACGGGCGGCGAGCCAGAC
>JAITKC010000263.1 GCA_031278665.1 Bifidobacteriaceae bacterium
CGGGCTGGTCCTGGCCGAAGTCGAGGCCCTGACCAAGGCGACCGACAACCCGGCCCGCCCCTACGTGGTGGTGCTGGGGGGCTCCAAAGTCTCCGACAAACTCGGCGTCATCGGGAACCTGCTGGCCAAGGCCGACGCCCTGGCGATCGGCGGCGGCATGGTCTACACCTTCCTGGCCGCCAAGGGCTACCCGGTCGGCCGGTCGCTACTCGAAGGCGACCAAATCGACACCGTCAAGGGCTATCTGGACCGGGCCCAGGCCGAGGGCGTGGCGATCGCGCTGCCGACCGACATCGTGGTGGCCGAGGACTTCGCGGCCGACGCCGCCCATTACGACGTCCCGGCCGACCAGATTCCGGAAGGCTGGATGGGCCTGGACATCGGTCCGGATTCGCGCAAGGCCTTCGCCGCCTTGATTCGCGCCGCCGCCACCATAGTCTGGAACGGACCGATGGGCGTCTTCGAGTTTCCCGTCTTCGCCGAAGGCACCCGGGCGGTCGCCCAGGCGATGATCGACTCGGCCGGCTTCTCGGTGGTCGGCGGCGGCGACTCGGCCGCGGCGGTGCGCATCCTCGGTTTGCCGGAGGACGGCTTCGGCCACATCTCAACCGGCGGCGGGGCGTCGCTGGAACTGCTCGAGGGCAAAGTCTTGCCCGGAATCGCCGTATTGGAGGCCTGAGACATGACCCGCATTCCGCTGATGGCCGGCAACTGGAAGATGAACTTGGACCATCTCGAGGCCACCGCCGCCGTCCAACGCCTGCACTGGGCGCTTCAGGACGCCAACTTCGACTACCGCAAGACCGACGTGGCGGTGATCGCGCCGTTCACCGACTTGCGCTCGGTCCAGACCGTCACCGACGCCGACAACATGTCGATCCGCTACGGCGCCCAGGACGTGTCAGTTCACCGCGACGGCGCCTACACCGGCGAGATCTCGGCTCGCATGCTCGCCAAACTGGGCTGCTCGTATGTGGTGGTCGGCCACTCCGAGCGGCGCCAATACCACGGCGAGACCGACCAGGAGGTCGGCGAGAAGGCGTTGGCGGCGCTCGGCGGCGCCATGACGCCCATCATTTGCGTGGGCGAGGCCTTGGCCATCCGCAAGGCGGGCGAACACGTCGCCTACACCCTGGCCCAGATCGACGCCGTCTACGCCGAACTCGAGGCCGATCTGGCCGCTCGGACTGTGGTTGCCTATGAGCCGATCTGGGCGATCGGCACCGGCGAGGTGGCCACCCCGGCCGACGCCCAGGAGGTCTGCGGGGCCATCCGTTCGCGGCTGGCGGAACTCTACGGCCGCGACGCGGCGGAGGCGATTCGGGTGCTCTACGGCGGTTCGGTCAAATCTTCCAACGTCGCCGCCATCATGGCCGAGGCCGATGTCGACGGCGGGCTGGTCGGCGGCGCGTCGCTCGACCCGGAGGAGTTCGCGCGCATCTGCCGCTTCTCCGAGCACGTCGCCTGACGTCCGCTGGCGCGCCCGGTCTGGCGGCGCCGCCCAGGCGGGCTGGCCTGGCGCCGCCCGGCGAACCGCCTGGCCTGGCCGATGGCGTAAGATTGGCCGGCGTGACTGTGCTGACCATCATCTGCCAGGTGATCCTGGTGGCGACGAGCGCCTTTCTGATCTTGCTGATCCTGATGCATAAGGGCAAGGGCGGCGGTCTGTCGGACATGTTCGGCGGCGGCTTCTCGTCTAACCTCGGTTCGTCCGGGGTGGCGGAGAAGAACCTGAACCTGTTCACAGTCGTCGTGGGAATTGTTTGGATCGCCATGGTGTTGGCTTTGGCGTTGATCCACAAGTTCGGCTAGTCGCCGCGACTCGGCGGCTGGTTGTCTGAGTCTTAGAAGGAGGCGGAGCCATATGGCAGGCGGGAGCGCCATCCGCGGCTCGCGCGTCGGCGCGGGCCCCATGGGGGAGGAGGAGCGCGGCGAGATCGCGCCCAGGGTGACGGTGTCCTATTGGTGCGCCAACGGGCATGAGACCCGGCCCAGTTTCGTCGACGACATCGGCACCACCGTGCCGTCGGAATGGGATTGCCCGCGTTGCGGCTTCCCGGCCGGGGTTGACCCGCTCAACCCGCCGGCGCCGCCGCGCAACGAGCCCTACAAGACACACCTGGCCTACGTCAAGGAGCGCCGCTCCGACATCGACGGCGCCCAACTGCTGGAGGAGGCGCTGGCCAGCCTCCGGTCCCGCCGCGGCGACCCCGCCCCCGGCCAAACCAAGTAGCCCCGGTTCGCCGCCGGCCCGGCGCGACCATCGATCCGCGATTCGGTTTGCCCGCCGCGGGCCCAGATGACGAGTTGATCCGCCTCATCGGCGCTGCGCCGGCCTGGACTTCGGCCCCGCCTTGACGCCTCTGCGGCACGCGGAGACTGGACCACGCCCTCCCCGCCGCCCCAAACCCGGCCCAGCCCGGCCCGGCCCGGCCCGGCCCGCTGACCAGCGCCGACGCCCGACGCCCGCGCTGACGCCGCAGACGGGGCGGCCGGGCGGGTGGTCAAAACCCGCCCCCGGACGCGCAACCCCCCTCGGCGGGCGAGTTTTGACCACGCCCTCCCCGCGCCGCGAAACCCGGCCCAGCCCGGCCTGGCCCGGCCCGGCCCGCTGACCAGCGCCGACGCTCGAGGCCGGCGCTGACGCCGCAGACGGGGCGGCCGGGCGGGTGGTCAAAACTCG
>JAITKC010000272.1 GCA_031278665.1 Bifidobacteriaceae bacterium
CAGACAAGGAAGCCGCCACTATGAAACGCCGCCAACTCGCCCAGCTAATCGACCACACGCTGCTCAAACCCGAGGCGACCGCCGCCGACGTGGCGGCCCACATCGAAACCGGCCGTCGACTCGGGGTCTGGGCGGTGTGCCTGTCGCCGTCGCTGATCCCCCGGACCGTCGGCGGCCTGAGGTTGGCGGTGGTCTGCGGCTTCCCGTCCGGCGCCCACTACCCCGAGGTCAAAGCGGCTGAGGCGGCCCGCGCCGGCGCCGACGGCGCCGACGAACTCGACATGGTCGCCAATCTGCGTTGGATCGCCGAAGAGGACTGGGCGCGGGTCGGCCAGGACGTCGCCGCCGTGCGGGCGGCTTTTCCCAGACCGGCGGTTCTCAAGGTGATCCTTGAGACGGCGGCGCTGACCGACCGCCAAATTGTCGGCGCGGCCGAGGCGGCGGCGGCCGCCGGCGCCGATTTCGTCAAGACCTCGACCGGTTTTCACCCGGCCGGCGGCGCCACCGTCCAGGCCGTCGAGTTGTTGGCCCGGACTGTCGGCCCGACGGTCGGCGTCAAGGCGGCCGGCGGAATCCGCACAGCCGAGACGGCGCTGGCGATGATTGACGCCGGCGCCACCCGCCTGGGCCTGTCGGCCAGCGCCGAGGTGCTGGCCGGTCTGCCCGAATAGCCGGCCGACCGCGAATTGGAAGCCAGCCATGTCGGTCCTCGGCAACGCCCTGAGAACTAAAGCCGAAGCCTGGGCCAAAGCCGACCCGGACCCGGTCTGCCAAGCCGAATTGGCGAGCACGCTGTCCGCCGCCGAGGCCGGCGACGAATCCGCCCTGGCCGAGTTGACCCAGGCCTTCGCCGCCCCGCTGGCCTTCGGCACGGCCGGACTGCGCGGCAAACTCGGACCCGGGCCGGGCCGAATGAACCGGGCGGTGGTGATTCGGGCGGCCGCCGGCCTGATGGCCTATTTGGGCCAGGTGATCGGACAAGGCGGCGCCGGTCCGGGCGAGGCGGGCGCCGCGGGCGGGATCGGGGCCGCGAACCAGCCGCCAAACGAACCGCGAGCCCCGGCGCCCGGGGCCGCCCCGGCGGCATCGGCGGCGTCTTTGGCCCAATCGACGGCGAAGGCGAACTGGTCGATCAATCAAACCGGCCCGTTGGCGCTGCTGCGCCGGGTCAAGGCGAAATCGCCGGCGCCGCCGAAAGTGGTGATCGGCTACGACGCCCGCCACGGCTCGGCCGCCTTCGCCCTCGACACCGCGGCCGTGGTGGTCGCGGCCGGGGGGCGGGCGCTGCTCTGGGAGCAAAGCTGTCCAACGCCCCTGCTGGCCTACGCCGTGCGACAGCTCTCGGCCGACGCCGGCGTGATGGTCACGGCATCGCACAACCCGGCCGGGGACAACGGCTACAAGGTCTACTTGGGCGGGCGGGCCGCGGTCGGGGCGGGCCAAGGCGTCCAGATCGTCCCGCCGGCCGACGCCGAGATCGCGGCCCGCATCGCCGAGGCGCCTCCGGCGGGCCAGATCAAACGGGCCGCCCGCGGCTGGGAGACTATCGGAGCCGACCAGGAACGCGAGTACCTGCGTCAGGCGGTGGCCGGCGTGGCGCCGCCGCCGGGGGCGGCCGACCTGCGGATAGTCCATACGGCCCTGCATGGCGTGGGCGGGCGGATCGCCTTGGCCGCGTTCGCGCAGGCGGGGTTCGCCGACGTCCACTCAGTTGCCGAACAGGCTGATCCGGACCCCGATTTCAGGACCGTCGGCTTTCCCAACCCGGAGGAACCGGGGGCGATCGACTTGGCCTTGGCCCAGGCCGAGCGGGTCGCGGCGGACCTGGTGATCGCCCATGACCCGGACGCCGACCGTTGCGCCGCCGCCGTATTCGACCCGCACGGGCCGCGCGGCGGCGCCTGGCGGATGTTGACCGGCGACGAGTTGGGGGCGTTGTTGGGCGAGGAGGCGGCCAAAGTTTGGCGCGACGTGCCCCAGGCGCACGATGCCGCGCGGCCGACTTTGGCGTCATCGGTCGTCTCGTCGCGGCTGCTCGCCCGGATCGCGCGGGATTATCTGATGCGCTATCAAAGGACTCTGACCGGGTTCAAGTGGATCGCCCGGACGCCCGGGTTGGTTTTCGGCTACGAAGAGGCGATCGGCTATTGCCTGCGCCCCGACTTGGTGCGCGACAAAGACGGCATCACCGCCGGTTTGGCGGTCGCCCGGTTGGCGGCCAAGGCCAAACTCGGCCACAAGACGCTGATCGACCTGTTGGACGATCAGGCGCGCAAACACGGCCTGCACGTCAGCGGCCAGGTGTCGTTGCGGTTCGCCGACTCGTCGGCCTTGGGCGGCGCGATGCGGGCGCTGCGCCGGGCGGCGCCCCGACAACTCGGCGCCACGCCGATCAGCCGGACGATCGACTTGTCGGCGGGCTGGGAAGGCCTGGAGCCGACCGACGCCTTGATCTTCAACCTGGGCGACGGCTCGCGCGTGGTGGCGCGCCCGTCCGGCACCGAACCGAAGGTCAAGTGCTATCTGGAAGTCGTCGAACCGGTTCCG
>JAITKC010000001.1 GCA_031278665.1 Bifidobacteriaceae bacterium
GGCCGAAGGCCCGCCGGCCCAGCGCCCGATGACGCGGCGCCCCCTTGCCGAAGACTCGCCGGCCGAAGGCCCGCCCACCCCGCGCCCGATGACGCGGCACCCCCTTGCCGAAGACTCGCCGGCCGAAGGCCCGCCGGCGCAGCGCCCGCTGACCGAGCGGCTGCTGAGCGAGTTGGCCCTCGCCTCCAAGCGCCTGACCTCCCGCCTGCGGCCGGACCAGGCGCTGCCGTTGGCCGCCTCGCGCTATCCAACAGTCGCCGATCTGACACTGGACGCCCAGCGCGCCGTCATCCAAGACGCCGTCGAACGCGCCGGCGCCCCACGCGACCAGGCCGCCTATGACAAGCTCCGGGCCGAACTGCGCGAGCGCCTGGAAGACGCGGCGTACGAGACGCTGAAAACGGCATCGGACATAATCGCGGCGGCGGGACGAGTCGAGGCGGCGGCCGCCCAAGTCGCCGAACCGGCCGTCCGGGACTCGGCGCGCGACATCCAAGACCACTTGGCGAGGCTCCTGGGGGACGGTTTCCTCAGCCGGGCCGGCCTTCGGCGCCTGAAAGACCTGCGCCGATACGTCGCGGCCGAGGCCCACCGGCTGGCCAAACTGGGGACCAGGCGGGCGCTCGAGGAACAGGCCCTGGCCGAACTGGCCGAACTCGGGCGCGCCGTCGCCGCCGCGCCGGCCGCGCCGGCCGAAGTGCCCTGGATGATCGAGGAGCTGAGGGTCTCGCTTTTCGCCCAAGAGCTGCGCGCCGCCTATCCGGTCAGCGCCAAGCGCGTCAGACGCGCCCTGGCCGCCGACCGGTGACCCGATGGGCCCGGGACCTGGTGTAATGGGTTTATGTCCGGGCAAATCCCTCAAGACGTCCTATTCGACCCGAAGGCGGCGGACTGGCGCGGCGTCAACCTCAAGCTGATCTCGGTGCGGCTGATCGTGATCGGTCTCTGGTTCGGCCTGCCGGTCCTGGGCGGACTGATCGTGTTCTTGATTTTCCGGCACTGGTGGATTGCCGTCCCAATCGCCGTCTGGGCGCTGCTGGGACTGTGGACGGTCGCGTTGAACGGCCGCCGCGTGCGCGCGATCGGCTATTTGGAGCGGACCGACGACCTGTTGATCCGCAAGGGCGTGGTGTTCCGCGAACTCAAAGTGATCCCGTACGGCCGCCTGCAATACCTCGACGTCACCGCCGGCCCGCTGGACCGCGCCTTCGGCTTGGCCAAACTGGACCTCAAAACCGCCGCCGGGGCTCTGTACGCCGACCTGCCGGGGTTGGACCCGGCCGAAGCCGCCCGCCTGCGCGATCGCCTGTCCGAATTGGGCAACGCCCGCATGGCGGGCCTGTGAGCGCCCAGGAGCGCCGGCCCAGGCGGCCTAAGCCTTCGGCGGCGGATCGCGGCGACGAGGCGGATTGGCAGCGCCTTCATCCGTTGACTCCCCTGCTCAAGGGCGGCGGCCTGATCGCCGCCCTGGGCACGCTGGCCGTAATCAACTTCGAGGACTGGCCGGACGTGATCGACGCCGGCGCCGCGGTCGGCTGGCACTGGGTCGCCTTGGCCGCGGCCGGACTTGTCGCATTGGTGCTGACCTGGACTGTCGTCTGGTGGCGGCGGGCCTATTTCCACATCACCGACAGCGCCTTGGAGTGGGCCAGCGGCGTGGTCTTCCGCGCCCGCCGCACCATCCGCCTGGACCGGGTCGAGGCGGTCGACACCGTCCGCCCGCCGATTTCCCGGTTGCTCGGCCTGGTCAAACTGAAGATCGAGTCGGCCGGCGGCAGCGGTTCGTCGGTCGAGTTGGCTTATCTGAAGGTGTCCGATGCCGCCCGCTGGCGTCACCAGATTTTGGCCCGCGCCGCTTTGGCCAAACAGGAGGCCGCCGCCGCGCCCGCCCCCGCGGCCGGCGCCGCGCAGCCGGGTGCCACGCTGCCGGGCGCCGACTCCGTTGCCGCGGCCGCCCCAGCCACCCCAGCCACCCCGGAACCACCCGCCGGCGGACCGCCCACCACACTGCCGGGCGCCGCGCAGCCGGACGCCGACTCCGTTGACACGGCCGCCCCAGCCACCCCGGGACCGCCTGCCGGCGGACCGCCCGCCACACTGCCGGGCGCCGCGCAGCCGGGCGCCGACTCCGTTGCCACGGCCGCCCCAGCCACCCCGGAACCGCCCGCCGGCGGACCGCCCACCCGGGGGTCGTCATCGGGCGGGCGAGTGCCGCCGAAATCGGTCGAAACGCAGGTTGGCGAACTCCTCGGCGACTGCGACTCGGCCGCGCCGGAACTATTCGCGGTGCCCACCCGCCGGGTCCTGATGTCGCTCGCCGTGGCCCTGTCGACCTGGGCTTTCGCGATCTGGGCGCTGGCCGGGGTGGCGTTGGCGATCTGGGGCCCGCCCGGCAGCGCCGCCGCCGCCCTGCCCGCCCTGCTCGGCTTCGGCGGCTATCTGCGCGGCCGCTTGATCTCGGATTTCGGATTCAGCGCCAAACAAACCGAGCGCGGCCTGACCCTCAGCCACGGCTTGACCACCCGCGTCTCGCAGACCATAGCGCCCGGCCGGGTGCTCGCCGTCGAACTCAACCAAGGCCCCATCTGGCGGCATTTCGGCTGGTGGCACGCCGAAATGAGTGTCGCCGGCTACGGCAACGAGGACTCCGACAAACAATCCGTGTTGGCGCCGATCGCAGACGCCGACACACTCCGGCGGGCCGTCTGGGCGGTCGCCCCGGCGCTCGCCCAAAGCGGCGCCTGGGAACTGGTGACCAGCGCCATGAACGGCTCCGGGCCGACGCCCGGTTTCACCGGCCAGCCCGAACGCTCACGCCTGTTCGACCCGTTGGCTTGGCGGCGCAAAGCCTTCGCCGCCACTGACGAAGTGCTGATCTTACGCGGCGGCTGGCTGAACCGCACCGTCAGGTTTGTCTATCACGGCCGCGTCCAGGCCATCGCACTCCACCAGGGCCCCTGGGACCGGCGCCGCGGTCTGGCGCTGGTCCAACTCCATCTGCCGGACGGACCGGTCGCCGCGACGATCTCCCACCTCGACCAGGCCGACGCCCTGGCGCTGGTGAACAAGCAATCGGACCGCCTGAACGCGGCCATGCGAGCCACCCTCGCCGCCCGCGACCAGGCCCCGCCGGCCGAGCCGCAAGCAACCTGAGGCCCACGCCGCCTGACCTGCTGCCCGAGGCGCGCGAGACGATCAACGCCAAAGGCAACCTGGTCCTGCCCGGCCTGGTCGACTCGGAGGCGCACCCGGGGTGTTACGTCCCATTCGACTACGACCTGCGCACCGAGTCGCGGGCGGCCGCCTGCGCCGGCGTGACCACCTGGGGAATCCAGGCGCCGGTCACCCGCCTGGGGACCAAACCGTTCAAAGAAGTCGTCGGACGCGAGGACGTGGTCTCATTCCACAAAGCCTTCCCGGCGGCCAAACGGGCGATCGAAGAGGTCGGCCACACCGACGCCTACCTGTGCTACATGCTCGAGACCGATCAGCACGCCGACGAGATCCCCGAGTACGTCGAACAGCACGGCGTGACCGACTTCAAGTTGTACCTCCAGACCCGGGGCATGAAGTCGATGGCGGACGGCGAAGACTCGAACTGGCCCTCGCGGCGGGCCGGCCTTGGGACGGGAATCGACGACGGCACCGTCTTCAGGGTCATGGAGGAGGTGGCCCACTACGGCGGGATAGTCCACATTCATCCCGAGAACTGGGAGATCGGGCGAATCTTCGAACAACGGCTGCGGGCGGCGGGCCGCGACGACTTCGGCGCCTGGACTGATCGGTCGCCCGATTTCCTGGAGGCCCAACATACCTCTGAGCGAAGTCGTTGGGTGGGGCGGGACGCCGTCCAGCGGCGGCGTCGGCCGCGCCGATGACGCGAGTCGGCTTTCCCAAGGGGCCGGCCGCCTCATCCGAACCG
>JAITKC010000031.1 GCA_031278665.1 Bifidobacteriaceae bacterium
CGCCGACACGTCCGAATTGTTCCGGCGTCTCGACGCGCTCGGCAGCGGCGAGCAGGAGGCTGTGGCCCGGGCCGAATACGGCGACCAGTTGGCGAAGGTGGCCAAAGTTCTGGGCGAGGCCTATTACCTGAACATTCTGGCCCACCCGGAGCTGTGGGAGGACCCGGACGGGCGGGCGAAGGCGGTCAAGGACGCCGTCGCGGCCTTCTCCAAACAGATCGTTCAGAATATCCGCCAGGTCAACGACGCCCATGACCTGCGTTTCCGGGTCCCGCTCGAGGCTCTGGACCGCATCCAACGCCGCCCTTCGGCCGGCTTGAACCCGGCCTCGCCCACGGCGGGCCGGTCCACCCGGGCGCAGCGCCGCCGGGCCCGGAAACCAGATCAGGGCGGGGGCGCGCGATGACCGCCCCGAGCTGGCCGGGCTCGGCCGCCCCTGCCGGGACCGAAGCCGCCCGGATCGGGGGCGCGCGATGACGCCGGCGGCGCCTTCCGCTCTGGCGCCGCCCCCGGGCGGCGCGCCGGAGTTTGGCGTGGCCAAATGTTTGACGCCGCCCGCTCTGAGCCGATTGACTTGGTACACGCATCCGTTAGCAACCACTTCAGAGCGGGGGAGCCGATGAGCCGAAGCCTTGCGACCCGGGGGGCCGCCGCGGCGGCAGTGGCCGCGGCCGGGTTGGCCGTGTTCGCCACGGCCGCCCGAGCCGACAGCTATTTGGACCGCGCGGAGCGGCCCCTCGCGGCCGACCGCGCGTCGGTCGCCCCGGCGGCAACCTCTTTGGACGATGCCGCGCGCTCGGTTTCGGCCGCGCGCGGCCCGGCGGCGCCCGCCGGCCCGGCGGCGGCCACCTATTTGGACGAGGCCGCGGACGGCTTGGACGAACAACGCGGTTGGGTCTCGCCCGAGGTCAAAGACTCGATCGACTTGGTCAAGGTGCTGTCTGTCGACCCGTCGGGCCGCGTCGCCGTGGCGGTGTTGCCGGAGAACGCGGTGCTCGAGTCGAGCGCCACCGCCATGGCCGTGGATCTTTATTTGGACACCGACTGGCCGGCGGTGGTGGTGGCCGTCGGCTCGGACCTGTCGGCTTATGCGGCGATCCTGGAACAAAAGACTTCGCTAGAGGTGGCGAACCAGGCCGAAAAGGCCGGCGCCGGCCTGGAGGGGAACCTGACCGAGGCGGTTCGCGGAATCGCCCAGGCTCTCGAAGAGGCCGCCCCCTCGGGCGAGAATCCGGGCGAAGGCGACCAAGCGGCATCGTCCGCCGCGGCCGACGACCAAGGCGATTCGTTCTGGGACGTGGTCCGGAAAATCTTGCTCGGTCTGCTGCTGGCGCCGCTGGTGGTCCTGGTCGGACTGGCGTTGCTGATCGCCTGGCTGGTCCGCCGCCGCCGACGGCGCGGCATCGGAACGGTCGCGAAGGTCTCCAAGGCGACCCCCGGGGACGTGGCCGACCACCTGGAGCGGCTCCGCGAACTGCGCGGACGCTACCTGGCCTGGCACGGTGGCGGCTATCAGGCCCAGGCCGCCAAGGCGATGGCGCAGGCGATCGCCCGGATCATCGCGGACACCTCGGAGTTGTTCCGGCGCATCGCCGCCAAAGGCGGCGGCGACCAAATGGCCGTCGCCCAAGTCGAATACCGCGACCAGTTGGCCAAAGTCGCCGAAGTTCTGGGCCAGGACTACTACCTCGACATTCTTGCTCGCCCCGACCTGTGGGACGACCCGGCCGGCCGCGCCAAGGCGGTCGATGAGGCGGTGGCCGCCTTCGTGGACCAAATAATCGATAACATCAAACAGGTCAACGCCGCCCAGGACCTGCGCTTCCAAGTTTCGCTGGACTCCCTGGCCCGCGCCAAGCGGGACCAGTCCCCCGGGCTCTACCACGCCCCTGACGAAAGGCAAGAACAATGACAACCACCCCCGCCGAGCCCGCCGCCGTCGACATGGCCTCTTTGCTCGGGGACCCGAAAGCGAACCCGGTGGCCGAGACGACTTTGGCCAAAGCTCTGTCGACTGTCCAGCCGGATGAGGCGGCGGCGACCGGCGAACAGGCCCATGTTCATTTCCGCAGCTTGCTGACGGCCGAACAGCGCGAGTTGCTGGCCGGCCGGGCCGACGAGTTGGCCGACAAACTCCTGGGCGACCGCAACGCCCTGCTGGATTTTGGGCAGGGGGCGCTGACCAAGGTCAATCAGACCTCGTCTGAGTTGTTGGCGGCGCAGCGCGACATCGATCTGCCGGAGGCCGACCTGGTGGTAAACGGCATTTTGCGCGAACTCGACGGGTTCAGCGCCAAGTTTGAGTCGGGCCAGCTGAAAGGGATCCTGAACAAGATCCGCCATTCCATGCGGTCGACCAAGGCGACTTTGAAAGCGATGTACCGCGAATCGAAGTCGATTGAGCAGCGCCTCGACACGGCGGCCGGGGAGACCCGCCGGCTGGAGTTGCGGCTGGCCGACAACGTCTCGCGTGGTCAGCAGCTTTACCGGGCCAACGACGAGTCGCTGACCGGGCTGGTGGGAGTCCTGGCGGCGCTGGAGGAGGTGCGCGACGCGGGCGCCAAACGGGCCACCGAGGCCGAGGCGAAATTGGCCGCCATGGCCCAGGACGATCCGGCCCGCCCCGCCGCCGAGGAGGAGGCCCAGACTCTGGCCGAGGGCGTCGAAGCCGTCGAGTTGACCCTGTTCGACTGGCGCCAGCAGTTCTTCTTGGCCTACGCCCTGTCGCCGGCGGTGCGCAACCTGATCGGCGTCTCCTTCACCATGCAACGCCGTCTTCAGGTGTTCCGCACAATGGGCCTGCCTGGCGGCAAGAAATCGCTGGTCATGTGGCAGCAGGCGGCGCTGGCCAAACAATCGGCCGAAGTCGGCCAGGCGCTGGCGGATGGCACAGCGCGACTGATCGAAGGCGCTTTCCAGGCCGCCGGCCAAGCTGTGGCGGAGACCGCCAAGGCCGCCCAGACCCCGATTCTGCCGGAACAGGCGATCTGGACGATCCGCGACTCGATCAAGGCCCAGTGCGAGGGTTTGGTCGAGGCCAGCCGTTGGGGCCGGACTGTGCGCGGCCAGCTGTTGAGCGCGATGGAGACCTCCGAACGCGAGATCGGCGCCGCCGTGACCGACGCGCGGACCACGATTGTCCGCGAGGTGTTGGCCGGCGTCCAAGCGCCCACCCCGCAGGCCCCCGCGCCCGATGCCGACATCCTCCAAGCCCTCGGCGTCAAGTAGGGCTATTTGCCGGGCCGCCGCCATTGTTGACAGCCGCCGCGACCGGCAATAGTGTAAAAGTTGTCCAGAGTACTCTAGAAACTTTTCGCAGACAGGGAGCGGCGCTCACTATGGAATCACGCGGCAGTGGCTTCCTGCGGACCTCGGGGACCCAGATCATCGACGGCCTCGGCAAGCCGATCCGATTGCGCGGAGTCAACCTGGGCGGCATCTTGAATATGGAGCACTTTGTCACCGGATTCGCGGGCACTGAGACCATGATGCGGCGGGAAGTCGCCCGGGCGCTCGGCGAAGAGCGGGCGCGGGAGTTCTTCGACCGTCAGATCAACGCCATGTTCGGCGACGACGACGCGGCCCTGCTGGAGGGACTGGGAGTCAACTGCGTTCGGATCGGCTTCAACTATCGCCATTTTGAGGACGACCAAGCCCCGTTTGAACTCAAAACCGCGGGCCTGGCCGCCTTGGACCGCGTGGTCGAATTGTGCGCGCGGCGCCGAATCTACTCGATCCTGGATCTCCACGCCTTGCCGGGTGGCCAAAACGCCGGCTGGCACGCCGACAACCCGACCCATTTGCCGCTGTTTTGGCAACACAGGCACTTCCAGGATCGCGCCGTCTGGCTCTGGGAGAAGTTGGCCAGCCATTACCGATCCAACCGCTGGGTGGCCGGATACAACCTGCTCAACGAGCCGGCCGATCCGACTGGCCAAGCGGTTGCCGCCTTCTACCGGCGGGTCATTCCAGCCATCCGGGCGGTCGACCCCGACCACATACTGTTTATCGACGGCAACCGGTACGCCACAGAGTTCGATATTTTCGACGAACCGGCCGAAAACGCCGTCTACACCTGCCACGATTACGCCATCGCCTCGCTTAGAGCCCAAGGCGCCTATCCCGGCGTCACAGCGGGGGAGCACTGGGACGCGGCGGCGCTGGAAGCCAAATTCCTGGAGCGCAGCCAGTTCGCGCGGTCGACGGGAACGCCTGTTTACGTGGGCGAGTTCGGGCCGATCTACACGGGCAGGCCGGACCGGGACGCCGAGCTTTACCAAATCCTCGACGACCAACTTGAGATCTACCGCCGCCACTCGGCCGGGTGGTGCACTTGGATGTACAAAGATCTCGGACGCCAGGGGCTGGTCGGCGTCCGGGCGGACACGCCTTACCGGCGGCTCTACGATCCATTTGTGGCGAAGAAGCAGCGCTTGGCGACCGACGCCTGGGGCACGGACTACAGCGCGGTGGCCCACCTGA
The DNA here is from genome assembly GCA_031278665.1 of Bifidobacteriaceae bacterium. Taxonomy (GTDB): domain Bacteria; phylum Actinomycetota; class Actinomycetes; order Actinomycetales; family WQXJ01; genus JAIRTF01. The sequence continues at coordinate 4,483 of JAITKC010000031.1, forward strand.
TCGACCCGATTGTGGACTTGGTTCGGCGTGAATTCCCAGCCTACGACGGCTATCCCTGGGGGACCGAGTATTGGGTTCACACGTTGGTGCCGCACATCGTCTTCGCCGAGCCGATGGTGGCGGACTACGCGGCCATAATGGCTGGTCTCGACGATCGGCAATTGGCGGAGTTGGCCGATTCTTTCCAATTCGCCAACTGCGACACGCGCCAAGGTTTGGCCGACAGGCTGCGGGCGGATCTGGCCGCCGCCTGACGGCTCGACCGTTTCAAGTTCGAAGACTCGCCCGGGCCCGGGCGGTTCGGCGCGGAGCCGGCGGCGGAGCGGTCGACTCGCGCAGTTTCAAGGAAGTGGCCAATTCCACCCGGTCGTAGATGTCGTCGGTCCGGTCCTCGCTCAGCGCCGCCACCAGGCGGACGCCCTGGCGGGCCATTTCCGCCAACGGCTGGTGGACCGTGGTCAGCTGCGGGAACATCCACAGCGACAAAGGGATGTCGTCGAAGCCGACCACCGACAGATCGCCCGGCACCGTCAGGCCCCGCTCGCGAGCCGCCTCGTAGACGCCGAAGGCTTGTTCGTCGGCGAAGCTGAAAATCGCGGTCGGGCGGTCCGCCAAATCGAGCAGTTCTCCGCCCAAGGTCAAGCCGCCTTCGCGCAAGGAGTTGCCCTCGCGCACAATTCCCGGGTCGTAGTCGATTCCGGCCCGCCTCAGCGCGGCCCTGTAGCCGTCGAGCCGGTCAGCGGCCGAGGCGTCGTCCAGCGGGCTGGTTATCACGCCGATCCGGCGGTGTCCCAGTTCGATGAGGTGTTCGGTCGCCGCCCGCCCGCCGGACCAATTGGTCGCCGAAACTGTGGGCACGCCCGGCGGCGCGGCCGATATCGGATCGACCGCGACCAGCGGCAGCGAGCGGGCCTCGATCTCCGCCAAGACCAGCGGCCCAAGACGGCTGACGACTAGCACTATGCCGTCCGTCCCGCGTTCGAGGCGCCGGTCGATCCATTCGCGCTCGTTGATCAGCCGGTCGTGGGTCTCGGTCGCCACGATGTCGATGCCGAGCCGCGCCGCCTCGGCGTAGGCGCCCGTCATGATGCCGGTGGCCCACAGGCCGGTCGCCGAGGATATGACCACGTCGACAACGCCGCAGGACCGCCGCCGGACGCGGTGGCGGCGGCGATAGCCCAAGTCTGACAACGCCTTTAGGACGGTCTGCCGGGTGGCCTCCGAGACCCCGCCGCGACCGTTCACGACTCTGGAGACAGTCGGCGCCGACACGCCGGCCGACCGCGCGATCTCGACCAAAGTCGGCCGGCCTGACGCCATCTTGCCTCCCCTGTTCTTTCCGTTTTCACCAATTGTCGCACTCAAACCGACGCGACGGCGCTAGCGCCGCCCTAAACGGGGCGAACGCCAATCTATCGGGCGCGCAAATTGCGCGAATCTTGCGGCAAGAGATCTCCGCGATCGCCCGCCCGCGCGCCGTGCTTCGCCGGCGAAGCGTCTGTTGATGGAGTCCAAAGGGCTTGCGATCAGCCCGGCTGGGCTATCAGGCAGAAGACCTGGACAGGCGCGCAGGCTGCGGCGATGCGGTCAGCGGCGGAATTGGGGGTGGACCAGCCGGGGGTGCGGCGCCACGCCCAGTTGACGAAACAAACTCGACAACTGGAGCCGGATATTTCATGAGTTGATCTATCGCCCGGGATCGAATGCGGCTATTATCGGCTAGAAGGCTAAGGAGACCAATATGAGCTTGGACATACCGTCGCGGCAGTTGAATGACGGCCGCTCCATTCCCGTCATCGGCTTCGGCACCTACGGCCTGAACCGAGACGAGGACCTGGCAACCTATCTGGCGGCCTTTGACGCCGGATACCGGCTGGTGGACACGGCCCGCTGCTACGGCAACGAGCCAGTCGTCGGCAGGGCGGTCGCTGAGGCCGACCTGCCGCGCGAAGAACTCCTGGTCCAGTCGAAACTAATCCCCAAAGAGCCCGGCTACAAAGCGGCGCTGGCCCAGTTCGAGGCCTCGAGGCGACAACTGGGGCTGGACTACATCGACGTCTACCTGATCCACTGGCCCAATCCCAAACTGGACGCCTATGTCGAAACCTGGAAGGCGATGATCCACCTTCGGGACGCCGGTCTGATCAGGTCGATCGGGGTGTCGAACTTCACCACCCACCACCTCGTGCGGCTGCGCGAAGAAACTGGCGTGACGCCGGCCGTCAACCAGATCGAACGGCACCCGTGGTGGCCGAATCAGTCACAAGTCGCGGCTGATCGGGAGTTGGGCGTGGTGACGCAATCGTGGAGCCCGCTGGGCAGCGGCAAGCGAGCGCTCGACGACCCGGTGATCGCGCGCGTCGCGCGAGCCCACGAGGTCAGCCCCGCCCAGGTGGTGCTGCGGTGGCAAATCCAGGCCGGCTGCGTGCCCATACCGATCTCGCGCCAGCCCGCCAATATCCAAGCCAACTTGGACGTGTTCGGATTCAGGTTGAGCTATCAAGAGGTCAAAGCGCTAGACGAGATGAAATCCGGGCGCCTCGAGTCGCAGGACCCCGACACGACGAATTACATCGGTCCGCTGAACAGCGAAGAACAGGCGGCCTGGGAGGCCATCGAGTCCGGGACCGTCAACCTCTAGAGCGAGGTTCGGCACCCCCTATCTGACGACAACTTTCGCAGACGGTCATCTCGACATTGTCGAAACTCTCGGCTGGAGAGCGGGTGGCCG
>JAITKC010000066.1 GCA_031278665.1 Bifidobacteriaceae bacterium
GGCGGCCAATGGGACGCCACCAACGTGGTCGAGTCGTCGGTCCAGGTGATCACGCCGATCAGCCGCGACCACGAACGCTGGCTGGGCTCGTCGCTGGAGGAGATCGCCCAGGCCAAAGCCGGGATCATCCGGACGCGGGCGGTCATCGGCCGCCAGCCGCCGCCGGCCGCCCGGGTGATCGAGCGGGCGCTGATCGAGGCCGGCGCGGCCGGCTATTGGCTGGGCCGGGACTTCGGCCCGCTCGGCCGGGACTTGGCGGTCGGCGGCCAGGTGGTCCGCCTGCGCGGGCTGGCCGGCGAATACGAGCCGGCCGGGCTGGGGCTGTTCGGCGCCCACCAGGCGGACAACGCCGCCTTGGCGGTCGCCGCCGTCGAGTTGTTGTTGTCCGATGCCGCTGACCGGCTTGGCGCCGCGGCTTTCGACGAGGGGATGGCCGGGGCGGCTTCGCCCGGCCGCCTCGAGGTGGTGCGGGCTTGGCCGACCGTGCTGGTCGACGCCGCCCACAACGTGGCCGGCGCCGAGGCTTTGGTCGAGGCGGTCGAGGAGGCATTCGATTTCCGGCTAATCGGGCTGGTCGGGATCCTCGGCGACAAAGACGCCGAGGGATTGCTCGGCGTTCTGGAGCCGTTGCTCAGCCAAGTCGTGATCACCCGGTCGACTTCGCCGCGCGCGGTCGCCCCGGAGCGGTTGGGCGAGATCGCCCGCGAGGTCTTCGGCGAGGACGGGGTCGTGGTGGTCGATCGCCTCGACGACGCCTTGGTCCGGGCCATCGAGTTGGCCGAAATCGACTCCGGCGCGGCGCCCGGGCCGCTGGCCACCGGCGTGCTGGCGACCGGCAGCGTGACTATCGCCGCCGAGGTCAAGATTCTGCTCGGCTCTAGCTGACCGCAAGCCGGTAGGCTCAGAGAATGTCTGAAACCCAAGCAATCGAACAAGTCCTGGTGCTGGTCAAACCAGACGGCGTGGCTCGCGGGCTGATCGGCCAGGTGATCGGGCGGGCCGAGGCGCGCGGCTACAAGGTCGCCCGCCTGGAGTTGCGCCAGGCCACCGCCGAACTGCTGGCCGAACACTACGCCGAACACGCCGCCAAGCCGTTTTACCCGGCGCTGGTCGAATATATGACGGCCGGGCCGGTGGTGGCCATGGTTCTAGAGGGCGCGCAAGTCATCACGGCTTTTAGGGCTATGGCCGGGGCGACCGACCCGGTCAAGGCGGCGCCCGGGACTATTCGGGGCGACTTCGGCCGCGACTGGGGGACTGGCGAGATCCAGAACATCGTCCACGCCTCGGACTCGCCCGAATCGGCCGCCCGGGAAATCGCCATCTGGTTCCCCGAGGCCTGAGCCGGCGGCGGCCGGCGGCGGGCCGGCTCAGGTTTCGCGCAGGCGCTGGGAGATGACGGCCGACACGCCGTCGTCGCGCATTGTGACGCCGTAAAGGGCGTCGGCGATCTCCATCGAGCGCTTTTGGTGTGTCACCATCAGCACCTGCGAGTCGGCGCGCAATTCCGCGACGATATCCAGCAGGCGTCCGAGGTTGGTCTCGTCGAGGGCGGCCTCGACCTCGTCCATGACGTAAAACGGCGACGGCCGAGCCATGAAAATGGCCAGTGTGAAGGCCACCGCGACCAGCGACCGCTCGCCGCCGGACAGCAGCGACAGGCGCTTGACCGCTTTGCCGGCCGGCCGGGCCTCGATGTCGACGCCGGTGGCTAGCCAGTCGTCCGGGTCGGTGGCCACCAACCGGCCCTCGCCGCCGGGGAAAAGCCGGGCGAAGACTCTGGTGAAGGCCGCCTGGGTGTCGGCGAAGGCGTCGGCGAAGACTTTTTCGACGCGGGCGTCGATTCCCTTGACCACTTCCATCAGATCGGCCCGCGAGCGTTTGATGTCCTCCAGGCCGTTGCTCAAGAACTTATAGCGCTCCTCCAGCGCCGCGTACTCCTCCAGCGCCAGCGGGTTGACCCGGCCGAGCGCGCTCAGCTCGCGTTCCGCCCGCCGCAGGCGTTTGACCTGTTCTTCGCGGATATATGGGCGGCCCGGCGCGTCCGGCTCGGCGGGATCGGGGATGGGCTGGTCGGGGCCGTATTCTTGGCGCAGGTCGGCCAGTGTCAGGCCGAGGTCGTCAAGCGCCTTGGCGGACAGCGCCTCCAGTTTGGCCCCGCTGGCGGCCCGCGCCAACTCCTCGCGGTGGACCTCGCTGGTGATCTCGGCCAGTTCGGCGCGCACTTGGTCGATCCGCCCGCGCGCGGCCGCCAATTCGGCCTCGCGTTCGGAGCGGGCCTGTTCGGCTCGGTCGCGCCGATCGCGGGCGGCTTGGGCGGCGTGGCCGACTTCGGCCTCGAGCGCGCCGGCCGCCTGTTCGACGGCCAGGGCGACCGCCGCTTGGGCGGCCCGGCGCTCGGCCCGTTCCCGGGCCTTGCGTTCGGCTTGGCGCTCGGTCTCGGCCGCCCGCTTGGTGGCGGCGATCCGAGTGGTCAGTCCCTCCAGGCTTTGGGCCAGGGCGCGCGCCTCCAGCGTCGCCTCGGCCAGCGCCTGGCGGGCGTTTTCGGCCGCCACCGACAAGCGGTCGCGTTCCCCCGGGTCCGGTTCGCCGTTTTGGCGTCCGATGCCGTCGCCGATGCCGTCCCCGATGCCGTCCCCGTCGCCGATGCCGTCGCCGCCGGTCCCGTCCGCGCCGCCAATGCCGCTCCCGCCGCCGGTCCCGTCCGCGTCTCCGTCCGCGCCGCCGATGCCGCTCCCGCCGCCGGTCGCGCCGCCGATGCCGCTGCCGTCGTCGCCGGTCCCGTCCGCGTCTCCGTCCGCGCCGCCGGTCCCGCCCGCGCCGCCGGTCCCGGTCGCGCCGCCGGTCCCGG
>JAITKC010000094.1 GCA_031278665.1 Bifidobacteriaceae bacterium
CTTGTTGGAACGATAGTGGGTGGACGGAAAAGCCCCGGCCGGTCAGCCGGGGCTTCGGTGTTGGTCGCCGTGAGGCCCCCAGGGCAAATCCACTGAAGGGGCACGGTGGCGGCACCGAGGGCCATCCCCGGCGAAACAGCAGCATGGTTGGACGAGTCAGGCGACGTTGAGGGCCGTGAATCCCCCTTCGCCGCTGTCTTGCTCTAGCTCTGCGGCGCGCTGTCAGGCGCGGGCCGGGAACGCGACTGTTTTGCGGGCTTGGTCGACCGACTGGTCTTCCACCCTTGAAGACCGGGCGGAAGTCAACTGGTCCTCATCGAGAACGACCAACACCCGATCCGCGCCATCGACAAGGAGAAGGTCTGCCCCGGACGGCGGATGGGTAAGTCTCCCGCCCGGCTGGCGCAGTGATCCGGGGTCAAGCGGTCAGACGCCGCCGAGGCGGCTTCGCCAGTAGCCCGGTCGGCGCTTGTCGTGCGCGTAGGCGATGACGATCACTTCGCCGTCGCGCACGAGGTAGACGATCCCGGAGGGGAAGCCTTTCACGCTCTTGCGCCTCACGGCGGGAACTCGTTGACGGCCCCGCCACAGCGGGGAGGCGTCCGGCCACGCGCGGACGAAGTCGATGGCGACCACGACCTGGCCGACAAGACGCTCACCGAGCTTGGGCTCTTGCCCGTCATACCAGAACGCGGCGTCGCTCAGCTCGGTGCGAGCCGCCGGATGGGCGCGCCAGGGGAGAAGACTCACTTGCGGCGGGCGGCCAGCTCGGCTCGGATCTGGCGCAGAGATTCTTCGCCGTCGATCAGTTCGACCCCGCCGGAGACGACCTCATCGACTCGACGGTCGATCTCCTCGTCCCAGACCGCGTCCACCTCGGCCTGCTCGGCGTCGTCAATCTCCAAGAGCGCCAGCGCGGCAATCTCCCGCTCATCGGGGGACAGATCCTTGCCCAAGGTGATGTAGTCGGCGAGTTTCGGCGTCACGGGCCGAGTTTACCGCCGCCGCCGCCACCACCGCGCGTGCCACCACCATTGGAGCCACCGTTGGTGGTCCGCTTCGCGGCAGCCGCTTCTTCGGCAGCAGCAGCCGCCGCCTCCTCGACGGCTTTCGCCTCGGCGGTCTCCCGCTCGGCGCGGGCTGCGACCGCCTGACCGACCGCCGCGACGCCCGGATCGACCGTGGCGAGGCTGGTCTCGACATCGCCGAGCTGGCCGGCCAAGTCGATGGTCTCGGACAGGTTCGGCGCGGGCTTGTCGCTGGCGTTGTCAGTCACGCCGCTCCAACGTGGCATCTGACAATGACCACGTGGTGCGCACCCACGCATCGTAGCGCCCATCAATGTGTTACCTACGGGTTGTCGCTGGCCGGGTAAACCCGCCCGGCCAGTGACCTCCGGAGCATGCGTAGCTTCACTGCGACCCCGGCAATCACCGTGCCAATTAGGGATGCGACAATCAACATAAATACACAAAGCCCAACCACGTCGGCGGTCTCGCCGCGGAAAGCGTCGATGATGCGCCCCATCGAGAATGGGCGATCAAAACCTCTGGTCCCCACCCAGAGCAGAAGCAGCGCTTCTATCGTAGGGCCGCACGGGCCTTATCGGCCAGCGGGCCGATGCCCTTGGCGGCTTGCTGGCAAAGCTCGTAATCGCGCTGGCTGGCGGTTCCGGAACTAACACGGCCAATAGCCGCCAGGTACTCACTCTCGGATGCCATCTGCATCACCTTCTTTCTGTGTGGTACACACCCGAACCGTCCGGCTTTGTGCCGGACAAGGCCGGCCACCCGCCTGACCCTCGCGTCAGGATCACCAGGGCCAAAGTCTTGGACGAGGCCCCGGCGTCCCTGGCCCGCGCCGGGGCGGGCCGAAGGGCGTCGGCGCAGTTGGTAGACTGCCCTGCGGCAAACCTGTGGCCCGGCGGCGCGGAATAGCGCGGTCTGAAACCTTGTTGACGCGGTAAGACCGGTCCCACGCGGGGCGTCACGACGGAAGGAATAGGCGCAATGGCCTCGAAAACAGCCGATGTTCGGCCCAAGATCACCCTCGCCTGCACGCAGTGCAAGGAGCGAAACTACATCACCAAGAAGAACCGCCGGAACAATCCCGACCGCATGACGCTGTCCAAGTTCTGCCCGCGCTGCCGCCAACACACCGAGCACCGCGAGACCCGCTGACCCGGCCGATGCCGGCCGATCCGGCCTTCGCCGGGCGCGTCTACCCGCCAACCGGGCCGCACCTGGTCGAACGCGACGCGTTGCGCCGGTTCGCGGCCGCCGTCGCCGCCCAGGCGCCGGCCTGTTTCGATCCCGCCGCCGCCCGGGCGCTCGGCCACCCGGACCTGGTGGCGGCGCCGACTTTCGCCGTCGTCATCGCCCAACCGGCCGAGGCCCAATACGTCCGCGACCCGGCCGCCGGAATCGACTTCGGGCGCGTGGTCCACGCCGCCCAGTCGTTGCGCCACCACCGGCCGATCGTGGCCGGCGACCGGCTCTGGGCCGCCCTGACGGTCGAGTCGGTGGCCCGGCGGCGCGGAATAGCGCGGTCTGAAACCTTGTT
>JAITKC010000189.1 GCA_031278665.1 Bifidobacteriaceae bacterium
GCCGCCGACGTCGCCGGCGTGCCGACAATCGTGGTGGCCAGGACCGACTCGCTCGGCGCGGATCTGATCACCTCGGACGTCGACGAGCGCGACAAGCCCTTCCTGACCGGCGAGCGGACCTCGGAGGGCTTCTACCGGACCACGCCCGGCCTGGATGTGATCATCGCGCGGGGCAAGGCCTACGCCCCCTACGCCGACTTGCTCTGGGTCGAGACCGCCACCCCCGATCTGGAACTGGCCCGCCAATTCGCCGAAGCCTTGCGGGCCGAGTACCCGGACCAACTGCTGGCCTATAACTGCTCGCCGTCTTTCAACTGGCGCGCCCGCCTGGACGACGCCACTATCGCCAAGTTCCAGCGCGAACTCGGGGCGATGGGCTACAAGTTCCAGTTCATCACCCTGGCCGGTTTCCACGCCCTGAACTACTCGATGTTCGACTTGGCCGACGGCTACCGCGACCGCGGCATGAGCGCCTACGTCGAACTGCAAACTAAAGAGTTCGAGGCCGAGGCCCGCGGCTACACGGCCACGCGCCACCAGCGCGAGGTCGGCACCGGCTACTTTGACAAAATCGCCACCACCTTGAACCCGCAGGCCGCCACCACGGCTCTGTCCGGTTCGACCGAAGCCGCCCAATTCGGGTCGCGCTGAGCGGCCCCGACCGGCCCCGACCGGCCCCGACCGCTCCGGGACAACCTGGGCGCGGCGGGGCCGGAAGCGATTTTCACGAAGGAGACAGACTCTAAATGACCAATCAGACAACCACCACGCCGCGCGGGCGGGTCGAAATCAGAGGCCCGCTGGGACGGCGTTACGACGAGGTCCTGGCGCCGGAGGCGATGGCCTTCCTGACAGTGCTACACGAGAACTTCGCCTACCGGCGCCTGGAACTGCTGGAGCGTCGCCAGGCCTTCCAAGACGCCATCGACGGCGGCGCGCTGCCGCGTTTCCTAAACGAGACGGAGGCCATCCGGGCCGACCCGACCTGGCGGTTCGCCCCGCTGGCGCCCGGCCTGGAGGACCGCCGGGTCGAGATCACGGGCCCAACCGATCCGAAGATGACGATCAACGCGCTGAACTCGGGCGCCAAAGTCTGGCTGGCCGACTTCGAGGACGCCTTGTCGCCGACCTGGCGCAATGTCGTCGAAGGCCAACTGTAGCTCAAAGACGCCATCCGCGGCGAACTGCGCCACGTCAGCCCGGAGGGCAAGGTCTACGAGGTCAAGTCCCCCGACATCAAGCGGTTGCCGACTATCGTCGCCCGCCCGCGCGGCTGGCACCTGTTGGAGAAGCATCTGCGGTACTTCGCCCCGAATGGGTTCTCGCAGTCGGTCCCCGGCGCCCTGGTCGACTTCGGCCTGTACTTCTTCCACAACGCCGCCGAACTGATCGCCCGCGGCCGGGGGCCCTATTTCTACCTCCCCAAACTGCAGTCCCACAAAGAGGCCCGGCTCTGGAACGACATTTTCAACTTCGCCCAGGACCTGCTCGGCATCCCGCGCGGGGCCATCCGCGCCACTGTGCTGATCGAGACTCTGCCGGCGGCTTTCGAGATGGACGAGATCCTTTACGAACTGCGCGGTCATTCGTCCGGGCTGAACGCCGGGCGGTGGGACTACCAGTTCTCGATTATCAAGACCCTGCGCAACAAGGGCCCCAAATACGTCCTGCCGGATCGCGCCCAGGTCACTATGACCCAGCCGTTCATGCGCGCCTACACCGAACTGCTGGTCAAGACCTGCCACCGGCGCGGCGCCTCGGCGATGGGCGGTATGAGCGCCTTCATCCCCAACCGCCGCGACCCGGAGGTCACCGAGCGCGCCTTCGAGCAGGTCCGGGCCGACAAACAGCGCGAGGCCAGGGACGGGTTCGACGGCACCTGGGTGGCCCATCCGGACTTGATCGCGATCGCCCAGGCGGAATTCGACGCCGTCCTGGGGGACCGGCCCAATCAACTCGACCGCCTGCGCGATGACGTGGTCGTCACGGCCGCCGACCTGTTGGACGTCGATTCGGCCCGGCGCGCCGGCGCCACGGTGACCTCCCAGGGGTTGCGCGCCAACATCTCGGTCGGAATCCGCTACCTGGAGAACTGGTTGCGCGGCAACGGCGCGGCCGCCATCGACAACCTGATGGAAGACGTCGCGACGGCGGAGATCTCGCGCTCCCAGATCTGGCAGTGGATCGCCGCCGGCGCCGCCACCGCCTCCGGCGCCCCGATCACCCGCGAACGAGTCGAGGCCCTGATCGCCGAAGTCGTCGACGATCTCGAGAAATTCCCCGGCAACAAATACGCCGAGGCCACCAAGGCCTTCAAAGCCGTCGCCATCGACGAGGACTTCCCCGCCTTCCTGACCGTTGGCGCCTACGTCTCCTATCTGGTCGGCTCGGACGTCGACCAACCGACCAACCCGATCTGAACCGCCCCGGCCACAAGCCCGGAGCGGGCAAAGAGCGGTCCGCGTCACAAAGCTGGCGCGGGCCGCTCCGCCGTCCGGTGTCGCCGCCGATGCCGCCGTCCGGTGCCGCCGCCGATGCCGCCCGCCCGCGCTTGGCTTGCGCGTTACTCCAGGCGACGATCAATGGACAGGCACCAATACGAATCGTCGAGTAACGCGGCCGTCGCCAGAGGGGAAACGCATTGCGTCCCGGTTTCGCTGGCCTTTTCAATCCTCAGCAGTCCGGGGGTGACTTGGTCAACGGTCCGCCCGCTGTTGGCCGCTGATTTTTCGATCGCGTCCGCCGTCCAGTGGCTGCGAACATCTTCATCTGACAACGAACAAGGCAGCAAGTGCGAATAGCGCGTCAGCCAGGGACCAGTTTTGTCGATCAGCGCCGCCAAACAAAGCCCCGGCCTGGGCTTTTCGATGAGGCGAAGCCTCACCCGGTCGATTACGACCAGGTCTTCTGTTCTCTGATCGTCTTGCGGGTCGAGGTAGACGCCGACCACTTCCGTGGTCGCGTTCGCGTCGTCGCAGCCCACTAACGTCGTCAGCCAGTCCGAGGGCCGGTACTCGTCGCTGTTCCATTCAAACAGAGTCAGACTGGAGCATTGGCCGGCGTGTGTCGCGGAATACCAGTCGGGTAGTTTGGCTAGGCAGACCGAGGCGGTCGAGTCCCTGGAGAACACCATCTCGACGGAAACGGCACATGAATTCTCCACACCGGCTTCGTAGATCGCCAGTATGAAGAACGTCGTCGCGGTCAACGCGGAGGCGTCGACGTCCAGGGCCTGGGCCGCCTCGTCCGGCGGGGCGAATGAGGCGAGCGTCGATTCGCAGTCGCCGAGCGATTGAGGCCGGGAGTAATAAGACACTTCGGAATCCGCCGAGCCGCCGGAGGCGGTGTAGCCAAACAGGCAATCCCCAACCCGCGGAATCGCTTTGAAATAGTAGCGGTAGCCGCCGTGTTCGAAGGACATACAGCCGTTGTCGGCCTCGCACCTGGCCACCAGGAAACCGGACGCCTGGACCCCGATAATTTGCGATCGCGCCGCTTCGACGTCGCAGGGTTGAGTCGTGTCAGCCCAGTCGGCGGGCGGCCCCGCAAGCGCTTCAACCGGACTGATAGACAGACATGTCCCCGGATGCACTGGCGCGTCAGGCGAGTCCCAAAGCTCGGGAACGCCAAGCCACAGCGCCAACCCCACCGACCCCAGCAGCACCCCTGCCTGAAAGGACCAGCCAAAGACACGGCCGACCGCCCTCAGCAATCGCCTCCCAGGGGATCGAGTCCGGCGGCTGGGGGAATTACCAGAACTAATGGTTCGGGTCTTGCGGTCTGGCCCTCCCGCCAGCATTTCGCCTATTTCCGGGCAGTCCGAAGGCGGGCGGAATCCGAAGGGCGAGTTCGAACTCATAGTCGGCCCGGGCCCGTCCGGCCGGTGACCGGCGCACACCTCGGAGCGGCCATCTCACCCGGGCGTGGAAGGTAGTTGGCTGTGAATGTGGGTGATGACCGCTTGCAGATCCCTTAGCGGCGGCCGGCCGCCAATTCGTCCAAGAGCCGCGCGCACAACTTTGAAACCGTCGTTGCCGGCGGCCTTCTTGAGCTGGCGCGCGGCCTCGTCCGGAAAGCGTTTGGCCACTTTCTCGCCGTCGAGCATGTCCCACAAGATAAATGAGGTCGTCCAAAGCGCCAACATAAACACATCGGTGTGCACGTCAACTCGCTGATCGGCGACAGTGTACGGGTCGTAGAACTTGCGCGACCTCCGGTAGGCCCTGACGGCGTGGATCCCCTGCGGAAAGGCCTCGTCCAAGTCGATCAAATAGGCGCCCTCGCCGGAGAGGCCGGGCTTGATGAGCCTGCGCACCAAGACATTGGAACTGCTCAGATCGCCATGGGCCAACCCGGCCCCGTGCATGATCCGGATCGTCTTGGCGAACTCGACTAAGAAGCCGAACTGTCGCTGACGGTCCACCGGACCGAAGTACGACTGGGGAATCATCAAATGCTGCGCCTCGAATGGCGCTTTCCGCGAGGTTCTGCGCGGTTTGCCGTCGCGCCATTCGAACCTGATCCCTAACGTCTCGTCTGGCCAAATCGGCAGGGCCACGCCGCGAAAATCGCCGGCTCGGTCCAGCAGCGGCCTGATCGGCAAGTTGAGCGAATCGAGGAAGACTCGGTTCTCCAACCGGTTGTCGAGACCCGAACACATTCTGATCAGTGCCTTGACCCGAATCAGGTCCGCCAGCGATCGGGCGTCGTTATACAGCTTTAGCGCCACCCGAGGGTCGAGCTTATCGCGGTACACCCTGGCTTGACCCCCCTGCCCAAGCAGGTCGCCGCGGCGCGCCGTCACCTCCTGAGCCGGCATCGGTTCGGTGGAGAAGTCAGCGGGCTTTATCTGCGGCATCTGCCGACCCTCCTAGCGCGTCGGCGCTGGCGGATTCGCGCCACAAGACCACCGCCGTCCGGTCATCGTGCGCCCGGTCGAGTCTGAAAGCCAGTTGGCTGACGAACGCCGGCATGGACGGCGGGACCTGCCAGGCCCGCGCCAATGCCTCCCGCAATGGCTGATCGGGCTCAAGGTATTCCCCCACGCCGTCGCTCACCAGGGCGAGCACAAGCCCTGGATGCCAGTTGACGCCTTTATCGGGTCCGCAAAGGAACTGCGGCGCGGTCAGGCTTGGGAGCGTCGGCGTCGCGCCGTTCGCGTAGACGGGCGCGCCCGCCGGACGGCGCCAGGTCCGCGACCTGTCGGCGGCCTTCGGGTTGAGCACCAGCAATTCGCTGTTTCCCCAGTGCGCGAACTCGATTGGCCAGGGTTCGCCCGGATCGCCGACCTCGACGCGAAGCCAACACAAAGTGGTCGAATAGCGTTCAGGCGACGCTTCGTCGGCGTTTGCCCGGTCGAAGATGGCGTCTCGCACGGCCTGGCCGATTTCGAGGCCGGTCGCGCCCGCGACTGATCGGCGCACCGCCACTTTTGCGGCTAGTGAGGATCCGAACGCCGATAGATCTTGACTGCCGGCGCCATCGGCCACGGCTAAGTGGATCGAACTGCGGCTGGTCGCTATTTCATACGAGTCCTGGCGGGACTCGCCGACGCGGTGGTGCGAGATGCCCCTTAGCGTCCCGGCTCGCACGGTCACAGCGCCGCCGAAGGCCACGCCGAAGTCGCAAACCAGCGATGGAAACTCGTTTGACCCCACCGGCTGTTCAGAACCGTCCTCAGTTAGCAGCGGGTCGTCCTCGATCTCGGCTGGTCGCACCCAGAGCGGTTCGACTTGTTCTGGAATCAGAGCCGGCGCCGCCGAGGCGTCGTCGACCGCGGGCGGGCTAAAGCCCCAGTCCTGAGCTGGCGCGTTTGAGCGGGGCCCCGGCCGGTCTGGCGCCTGGGCGCTTGCGGTTTCCGGTGGCCCCTCCTGGCGCTCGTGCGCGGGCGAATCTCGCCCCGAAGAATTAGAAGGCATGAAACCGAGCCTCTTCGCAATACGGATCAGGAACGCGACGAACGGACCGACAGCATGGCGTTCACCAGGCACTCAGGTCCACCGAGTCGCTGGGCGGACTGAAAACGCTCAAGAGCGCCGGCCCCAAGTCCGGCACGTCGCCATCCGCGTTCGAGACCGCGTCGGCGCCGGCGATGATAGTCCTGAACAGGTAAGGGAAAATCCTGGCGATCTCATTAGCCGTGTCGGCGCCGGTTGCCATCTTCACGGCGTCGACCGCCACGCCGCGGTCAGAAGTCAGCTTCCTAAGGACGCTTTCGTCGGCGTTGCCGAATCCGAAGGCATAGATCCGCGGCACCGCCACCTGGCCGACATTCCACAAGCGTTCGAGTGCGTCCTCCCAGACTGAGTGGTCCTGTAACGGGTAACCATCGGCGTCAGTCGGAACCCCGTCTGTGATCACAAAGACCACTGGCCGGGCGGCCTTAGCCCCAGCCGTCTTGATTTTCCCGTAGTCCGATTCGACTACTTCGGCCAATTTGTCGATCGCCAGCTCCAAGCGCGTGGTGCCGGCGGCGGTTAGCTCTGGGATGGTGGACTCCGCGGTCAGCTTCTGCAACTCGAGTTCGACTTTGGGCGCCGAGTTGAAGCTGATCACACCGAGCCGCAGATCTTGCCCGCGTTTCCCCTCGAGCTGGATTTTGTCGACGAGTTCGCTGAGAAGTGAATTCAGCTCCCGAATGGGCTCGCCATCCATAGACTCCGACGTGTCGCATAGCATGTAAACCGCGCACAGCACGTCGCCCTTCTGGGCAATCTGATCAGTGGCCATCTGCAGTCGTCTCCTCTGGGGTAGGGGTAGGGGCTCTGGAGCGGGCGCCGCATATCTATCTGACGGGCGCGGTCACAGCCTACTACGACAGCCGCGTTTCGCCTGATCTCAGCTCGCCTGCGCGGCGGGCCGGTCTTGGCCGCCGGTCGCGGCGAAGGCCCTGGCGGCCACGGCCAGGTCTTCCCAGGCCATGCCGGCGGACTTGAAGACGGTCCGCCCCGGCGCCGGCCCCCACTGGTCGCGGACGCATTCGCGCAGGTCGCCGGCTATGTCGTGGCGGCTGATCGCGCCTTCGGCGGCAGCCTGGACGAGTTCGCCGTATTCGCGCCAGGCGGCCTGGCGCGACTCGACCACGATCCGCGCCCCGGCCAGGGTCTGCCCGTCCAGTTCGCGGGCCGCCGGACTGTGCGAGCCGACCGCCGCCACCAGGCAGTCGGCGGGCAGTTGGGAACTGTCGAACAAGGGGGACGATGCCGACGTCGCGGTCACCGCCAACGTCGCCTCAGCCAGCCGCTCGCCCAAGTCGGCCCGGCCGGCGGCCTTCGCCGGGTGGGCGGTCAGCGCCCAGTCGGCGGCGACGCCTTGGCGGCGGAGGCGGCCCGCCAGGGCGGCGGCGGCCTCGGCCCGGCGCCCGACAACTGTGACCGAAGCGAGCGGGCGGACTTCGGCCAGCGCCGCGACATGGGATTCGGCTTGTATTGACGTGCCGAAGACCACCAGGCGCTGCGGGCCGCAAGCGGCCAGGGCGTCGACCGCGACCGCCGTGACCGCGGCCGTCCGCACGGCGGTGATCATGGCGGCGTCGAAGACCGCCACCGGGGACAGGGTGGCGGAGTCGAACAATTGATAAACGCCCTGGATGCGGTCCAGGCCGCCGTCTGGGTTGGCCGGCGCCACGGTGACCAGTTTGACGCCCACATAGCTGGTGGACTCGGCGGGCATGATCAACAAATCGCCGGCGGCCACAGGCGCCACGACGCGCTGGGAGCTGATCGAGTTGTCTGACTCCAACCAGCTTCGGATCGCGTCGATGGCCAGCCGCGGCGTCAGCGCCGCCGCCAACGCGGCCGAGTCGACCGCCCTGGGCGTCGCCGGCAACCGCGGAAACAACGACTCAATTAGGCCCATCGGTCAATTTCCTCTCAGGTCTGGGCGAGCCAGCGCCTTGGCTTTGGCGAGGCTCTCATCAGCGCAGTTGGAAACCCAGGCCGAGTTCGTCGTCTGGGCTGAGAATCAAAGTCGCGCGCCCGGTTTGGCTGGCCCGGCCCTCGACTTCGGTGAGGTAGCTGGCGACGGCGCCGGCCGGGGTCCAGATGGCCGGCCCTCGGCCGAGCACTCGGCCGGCGAAGACGCTGTCGATTATGGACAGGTGCCGCAATTCGGCGGCCGGAGCCCCGGCCGCCGCCTCGACGCCGCTCGCGGCGCGGCCCCGCGCGTTCGCGTCGCCGCCGGCGCTGATCCCATCCGCGCCGACGGCGATTCCGCCCGCGGCGGTTTCGCCGCCGACTGCCAACCGGCCCGCCGCCGCCAGCAGGGCCAGCCGCGCCGATGTGCCCGAGCCGCAGGGCGAGCGGTCCACTTCGCCGTCGGCGAAGACGGTGACATTGCGCTGGGCCAACTCGCCCGGACTGGCCTGGGGCAGATCATCCCACCAAATCACGCCATACATTCCGGATAGCCGGTCGTCTTCGGGGTGGCGGACGGCCGGGTGCGAGTTCAACGCCCACTTGATCTCGCGTCCCACCGCGATCAATTGGTCGAGTTGGTCCGGGCGGACCGCCAGACCGAGGTCCGCCGCCCGAACCGAGGCGTAGAAGGCGCCGCCATAAGACACGTCGGCTTTCACCGGCCCCAGCGAAGTGACAACCTCCAAGCCGGTCGCCGCCACCCAGGCGGGCACATTTCGGAAGGCGACCGACCGGACCCGGCCGCCTCGGACCGCCACCCGCACGCGCACTCGCCCAGACGGCACGTCGATGGCGAAGGCGACGTCGCAATCCGGTTCGACCGGCACTTGGCCGGATTCGACCGCCCAAGCCGCCAGGGCGATGGTGCCGTGGCCGCAGGCGGTCGAATAGCCGTCTTTATGGAAGAAAACGGCGCCGAACACGGCGTCCCCGTCCGGGCCGGCGCCGTCTGACGGCACAATCCAGGCCCCGTACATGTCGGCGTGCCCGCGCGGCTCGTTGACGCACAGACGTCGCACGCCGTCTCGGCGCGCCGCGATCCAGGCCCGGCGGTCCAACACGCCCGGCCGTCCCGGCCCGGCCGGCGGCCAGCCGGGCAGCCCGCCCTCGTCCGGCGGCCAAGCGGCCGGCACAATCCGGAACGGCTCGCCGGCGGTGTGGTAATCGACCACCTCGATGTCGCCGCCCGGCGCCAGGCCGCCGAAGTCGAACGGGTCCGCCCGTCCGAGGTGGGCGGCATCGGGCGCGGTTTCGGGGCCGGCCGGTTCAGGCGCCCAAATAGGCATCGATCACCTTCGGGTCGCGGGCCAATTCGGCGGCCGAACCGGCCAGGCGGACGGCGCCGCCCTCCAGCACATAGGCGCGGTCGGCGATGCGCAACGCCGCCCGCGCGTTCTGCTCCACCAGCAACACCGTGCGCCCGGAGGCGGCGACCGTCTTGACGATCTCCATCACCTGTTTGACGATCAGCGGGGCCAGACCCATCGACGGCTCGTCTAACAGCAGCAGCTTTGGGCCGGCCACCAAGGCGCGGGCGATCGCCAGCATCTGCTGCTCGCCGCCGGACATAGTGCCGCCCTGCTGGTCGCGGCGCTCGGCCAGGATCGGCATCATGTCGTAGGCCTCGCCGATCCGCCGCGCCACCACCTTCGGGTCGCGCACCAAATAGCCGCCGAGTTGGAGATTCTCATGCACCGTCATCGTCGAGAATATCCGCCGCCCCTCCGGCACCTGCGAAATCCCGGCTTTGACGATAGTCCACGGTTGGGCTTTGGCCAGATTCAGGTCGCCCCAGACGACCCGGCCGGCGCGCGGGCGGGCCAGGCCCGAGAGCATATTCATAGTGGTCGTCTTGCCGGCCCC
>JAITKC010000344.1 GCA_031278665.1 Bifidobacteriaceae bacterium
CCGGCCAAGGCCCCGCAAGACGCGCACTTACCGATCCGGCGCCGCCGCCTGCGGCGGCTTCGCTACGCTCTTAGCCATGCCGAAAAGCCAAAGAGACTTTGTCGCCCGCCCGTTGGCCGGTCTGCCGTTGGAGGCGGAACTGGTGGCGATGCGAGAGATTCTGCCAGCCGCGGTCGCCACCGCCAGGCTGACCGAGGACCGCGGCGGCGGACCGGTTCACTTCGTAACGCTGTTGCCGGCGATGGCCCGAGCCCACAAGCGGGCCGACGGCGTTCCGGTTGTCGCCATGGCGCCGGCCCACCCATCCGGCGACGTCTCCCAAGACCTTGGCAACGCGCTGGTCGCCGCGCTGGCGGCGGCGCCCAAGACCGCCGCGAAACCGGCGCCGCTGGGCGATCCGGGACCGCGTCTGCAGGAGCTGATCGACCCGGCCGGACCGGTCGGATTCGAGCTGCGGGAATCCTTCGACTATTGGACCGAACTAGACCCCGAAGACGAGACTCTGGCCGACACCGCCGTCAAAATGGCCGAAGAGGTGACGCCCACCCGGGCGGTCGGCGGCATCGTCGGGGCCTACTGGACTCAAATCAACGGCCGCGAATACCTGCGCTGGTCGCTCGGGGTGGACGAGGACGACCTGCTCGACGCCTTGGCCCGGCTGCAATCGCGCCGTCTGGCCGGCGTCACCGAAGGCGCCCGGTATGCGGGCGCGTTTCGCGCCCTCGGCGTTGTCATACCGGTCTGGGAGTTGCCGCCCGGCGCCGGGGCCGAGGCGCTGGCGGAGCCGCTGGCCGAGTTCAAACAGCGGCTCGACGCGGCCTTGGCGCAAACGGAGCCGTTGGACTCCGCCGCGCGCCGGTCGCGTGCCGGACTAGTCGCCCGTTTCCTGACTCTGCGCTGACCGAGGGCCGGACTTGAACCGCCGGCCGGGCCGGACTTGGGCAATCCCGGGGACGCTACAAAACCTTTAGTCCCGGCCGGGTAATGTTTGGTGATGAGATTGCCCTTGGGAGTTCTAAAGTGGTGCGGGTGAGCGGACCGTCGTCCTCCATTGAGCCGGTTGCAGCGGCGCAACGGGTTGCAGTCGTCATCCCCGCAAAGAACGAGTCCGGACGCATCGCGGCGACCGTGGCCAGCGCCAAGACAATCCCCAGAGTCGACCTTGTCTTAGTGGTGGACGACGGCTCCCAGGACCAGACCCGGCCCAAGGCGCGCGAGGCGGGAGCGGTGGTGGTCCGCCATTCGCACAATCGCGGCAAAGCCGCCGCGATGGAGACCGGCGCCGCGATAGTGGCCATGCGCGATGTCGAAGGCGACCCGGCCCGCCTGCTTCTTTTCCTGGACGCCGATTTGGGCGACAGCGCCGGCAACGCCGCGCCGCTGATCCGGCCGGTGGCCGATGGCGAGGTCGACTTCACCGTCGCGGTCCTGCCGCCGCAGATCGGGGCGGCCGGCTTTGGCGCCGTGGTCCGGCTGGCCCGCAAGGGCATCGCCAAGGCCACCGGATTCGTCGCCCGGGCGCCGCTCTCCGGCCAGCGCTGTATGACCCGCGAGGCTTATGAGGAGGCCACCCCCCTGGCCCACGGCTGGGGCGTCGAAACCGCCATGACCATCGACTTGTTGCGCAAAGGCTTCACAGTTCAGGAAGTCGAGTGCGACCTGCGCCATCGCCCGTCCGGGCGAACTGTGCGGGGTCTTGGGCATCGGATGGCCCAATACCGCGATGTGACATTGGCGTTGACGGCGCGCGGCGTCAAAATCGCCTTCAACTCGTTCGGCCACCGCCTTCGGCGCGCCGCCCGCCGGGGCCGCCCGCCGCTGCGCCCGCCCGGCCACGAGCCGGCCTGAGCTTTTAGCCCGGCCCGCCGCGACCGGCCGGCGGCGACCCGGAACCGATTAGGCCGGCACGGCTTAGCGCGAAGCTGAGCGGCGGACCGGCCACGGCCAGACCGATCACGGCCACCACCAGGCCTGAATCGTTCACCAGCGAGCCGATCGCCCAGGCTGTGATCAAACCCGCGAACATTGGTTTGATCAGCGGGGTCGCCGTCCAGGCGGAAGTCCGCAAACCCGCGAAGGCGGCGCGGCGGGCCAAATGGAGGCAAATCAGCGCGCCCACGGCCAAACCCGCGGCCGGCCCGACCGACAGTCGCAGCCAAACCAGCCCTTTGCGGACCAGCACCTCGCCCAGCCCCCCGCCGATCACCGTCTCGACAAATCCGCCCAGGTGGGTCCACCGGCCCGGCCCGCGTTGATAGTCCAGCCAGGCGATCGCGCCGGCAGCCGCGACGCCCGCCCCGGCGGCGACGGCCAGCCATTTCCAGTTCAGCCGCAGATCGGCGGCCATCGCCGTCATAACCACGAATCCGCCGACGATGCCGACCGAGCCGCCCAGGTTCGCGCCCAGACTTGGGTGGGCGTCCAGTGTCAGGACCGCCAGGCCAATAGCGGCGATCGGCGCGGCCGCGCCGAACCGCTTGCCTTTGGCCCAAGCCCCGGCGGCCACAACCGCCGCGCCGAGGATCGCGCCGGTCGCCAACACGGCGAAGACCGAGTTGGAGAACCCGTAGACCCGGGAGGCCAGCAGAGTCGAGTAGCCGAGCGGCGCGTCGCGCGTGAAAACCCGGCCCGCGAACGGGTCCACCGCCACTATCAAGGCGCTGATCAGGCCAATGGTTCCGGGGCCGACGAGGGCCGATGCCGCCGGGCGCCCGCGCCGCCGCCAACCGGCCGCGACCGCCGCCGCGCCCGCCGCCAGCGCCAGGATCGAGGCGCAAGCGAACCAAACCAACGGCGCCAGCGGCGTCCGCCACCAGGGGATCGCGTTGGCGGCCAAACTGGCGGCCGGGAAAGCGCCGGCCGCCAACGCCAACCACCGCCCGAAAGCCCAGGCGCGCCGGGGACCGCGCCGGGCGGCTGCCGCCAACGGCCAGAAGATCCCGAGCGCGGCCACAGCCACGGCCAGGAACCAACCGGTTTGCCCCCATTGGCGCGCGGCCACGGCGTGGCGGTCAAGGTCGGCCAGCCGCGCTTGGGCGGCCGCGGCGCCAAGGTCTGCGACGCCCAGGGCCCGCGCGCCGGCGGTCCACGGGTCGACCGGGCCGACCGGCGCGGGAATCAAAGACGATTCGAGGACCGCCGTCAACTCGGTGACCCGCACCAGGCCGGGGGTTTTGGTTTCGGCGGACTCGATCAGAGCCGGGCCGGTCCGGGCGATCTGGCCGGCCCCTCCCCCGGCCGGCCCGGAGGCGGCCGCGCCCGCCGAAGCCGCCAGGCGCCAGTCCAGGGCCACGCCCAGGGCCGGCGTGGACCGGTCGGCCAGCGACGCCACCACGATTCGGGTCGGCTGGGCGGACTGCTCAAGCGCCTCGATCAAAGCGCCGATCCGGGCGTCCAGTTGCTCCGGCCCCAAGTCCGGGCCGACTGCGCCCGCGTCCACCACCAGCAGTTCCGCGCCGGCGCCGATGGCGCGCGCGACGGCCAGGGGCCAGCCCTCGGGCGTGGACGGGGCCGGTTGATAGGCGGTTTCGACCCGGCCGGACGGGCCGGCCAGGGCGATGGCGCCGCCTGGTCCGATCGCCGCCGCCGACACCGCCGATTCGGCCAGCCAGCCGGCGAGTCGGCCAATCGAGGCGCCTTCGCCGGCCGCGACCGCCGCCCCGGTCAAACCGGACCAGTCTGGAATCTGACCGCCGACGGGCTCGGCCAGGGCCCGGCAACCAGACCCGTCGGCGCCTTTCAGGTCGCTCAAGGCGCCGGGCGCGACTTCTCCGATTCGCCTCCCCGCGCCGACCGCCAGCCAACCCTCGGCCGGACAGGACCCGACCCGCACCGACCGGTTTAGCATCGCCGCCGCGCCGGCGCCGCGGGCAAGCAACCGCCAGATCGTCCCGGTCGCCTCGGCCGACACGTCCTGCCAGGTCAAACCGGTAAATCCGATCAGCACCACAGGACCGCCGGCGCCCGGCGCGGCCGCGTCGGCGGACAGGGGGGCGTTTAGGCCCGATGCCGCCGGCGAACCGACCCGGTCGAGCGGCGCGCCGCCGTCGCCGGCCGCCGCCGCGCCAACTGCGGTCCCGGCCGCAGGCGCCGCAGGCGCGGCGGCCGCCAAAGCCCCGACCGCCGCCAAGCCGACAACCAGGGCGAGGGCGGACGCGCGGGCGAGGCGGCGGCATCGTGCACCCGGGCGTCCCATGCCCTCACCCTAACGACTAAGCTGCCTGCGACGGTCCAACACCCAAGGAGACCCCTGATGACTGTGCCCGCTTCCGCGCCCCGCTACGCCTACCTCGGCCCGGCCGGGACGTTCACCGAGGAGGCGCTGCACCGGGTGGCCAGCGCCGAGTCGGCCCATCTGCTCCCCCAAATCGACGTCATCAGCGCGATCGAACAGGTGCGGGAAGGCGGCGCCGACTACGCCGTCGTGGCGATCGAGAACTCGGTCGAAGGAGGTGTCACGGCCGTGCTCGACGCGCTGGCCGAAGGCGAACCGCTGGTTATCACCAAGGAAATCCTGGTGCCCGTCTCGTTCACCCTGGCGGCGCTCCCCGGCACGACGATCGAGCAGGTCAAACGGGTCGCCGCGCATCCGCACGCCTGGGCGCAGTGCCGTCAGTGGGCGCGTCGGCGCCTGCCCGGCGCGGTTCACGCCACCGCCACCTCGAACACTTCGGCCGCCGCCTTGCTGGCCAGGGTCGCGCGCGGCGAAGTCGCGCCGGAACTGCTCGACTTCGACGCCGCGCTGGTGCCGCCGGCGGCCGTGGAACACTACGACTTGGCGGTGCTGGCCAGCGGCGTGGCCGACAACCCGGCCGCGGTGACGCGATTCGTGCTGGTCCAACGACCGGGCCAAGTGCCGGCGCCGACCGGCGCCGACAAGACCACGCTGGCCGTCGCCTTGCCGGACGAGAGGGCGGGGGCGCTACTGGAGTTGCTGGAGCAGTTCTCAACCCGCGGCATCAACTTGACCAGGATCGAGTCGCGCCCCTCCGGCGACGCGCTGGGACGCTACCTGTTCTCAATCGACGCCGAGGCGCATGTCGCCGAACCGCGCATGGCCGAGGCCCTGGTCGGCCTGCATCGCTTCTCCCCCCGGGTGCGCTACCTGGGCTCTTATCCGAAGGCCGATTTCGTGCCGACCCGGCTGCGCCCCGGCACCGAGGCGTCCGACTACGCCGACGCCCGGGCCTGGGTCAAAGCCGTCCAGAACGGCGGCTCAGTGTGACCCCATAGTCCCGGCAACGCCGCCGGCGGCGGGTCTCAGGTGGCGACGCGGACGGTCAGGGCCAGAGGTTCCACCCAGGCGTGCAGGGCGGCGGCGCGGCCGACCAACTCGCCGTCGATCTGGACCAACTGGTCGGACTCGCAGGCCACCCGGAACGATTCGCCCTGGCGGTAGACCATCCGCCCGGAGGCCCAGGCCGGTGTGAACCGGATGCCGACCGAGTGCAGGACCACTTGGAACGCCAGCGCCGCCCAGCCGACCAGGCCGTGCCGGGTTTCCGCCATGGCCAGGTCGAGCAGGCCGTCGGCCAAGTCGGCGTCCGGCACCAGATTGAGGCGGGCAGGCAGCAAACCGCAGTTGCCGAACATAATCGAGCGGGCCTGGACCGGGCGCTCGCCGCGGTCGTCGCGCAGGCGCACGCGGACCGGTTTGTCGGTCAAGTGGTTGAAACCGGAGATGAAATAGGCCGGCCAGCCGAGCCGGCGCTTGAGCGCCGAATCCGTCCCCGAGACCATGGCGGCGTCGAAGCCGAGCCCGGAAATAACCAGGAAGACCTCTTTGTCCAGCACCAATCCGCCGGCCGCGGCCCGGGCCGAAAGCCGTCCGACGTCGATTTGCCGGCGGCTGCCGGTCAACGCCACCTCAAGGGCGTCGCGGCTGGAGACCAACGGCAGTTTGAGATTGCGGGCCAACAGGTTGGCCGTGCCCAACGGCACGACGCCCATCGGCACGCCGGTCCCGATCAGCCCCTTGGCGACAGCCCTGACGGTCCCGTCGCCGCCGGCCGCGACCACTGTGCGCACGCCCTCGGCCAGGGCGGCGCGCGCCGCCTGGTCGGTGCCGGGCGACTCGACGGTGGTCTCCAGCCAGACCGGTTCGCCCAGGCCGAGTTCCCGGCACATGGCGTGGGCCGCCAGTTTGAAATCGATGTAGCCGTTCTTCGAGGGATTGGCGACGAAGGCGACCCGTTCGAC
The DNA here is from genome assembly GCA_031278665.1 of Bifidobacteriaceae bacterium. Lineage (GTDB taxonomy): Bacteria > Actinomycetota > Actinomycetes > Actinomycetales > WQXJ01 > JAIRTF01. Next base: position 6,199 of record JAITKC010000344.1, read on the forward strand.
CTGGTCGCTGTCGCGCCGCAGTTGGGCGGCCCGCGCCAAAGTCCGTTGCGTCCGGCGCAGTCGCACCACCGCGACCAGCGCGGCGACGCCGCCGGCCAGCCCAAGCAGGCCGCCCAGCCCGCCCGCCACGGCCAGCCATTCGTACCACTGCACCCCCCAATTGTGCCGCCCGCTTGGCCGCGCGTCACTTCCGCGCAGCCGACCCGGACGGCCGGCGGCGGGTTGTAGGCTCAAAGGGTGATCGACCTGAAGGCCCTGCGCCAAGACCCAGCCGTGGCGCGGGCCTCGCAGGAGGCGCGTGGCGCCGACCCGGAGCTGGTGGATGTCATTCTTGACGCCGACAACGCCCGTCGCCAGGCTTTGGTCAGGTTCGAGTCGGCCCGCGCCGAACAGAAGTCCCTCGGCAAACTGGTCGCCAAAGCCGCCGGCGAAGACAAGAAGGCGCTGGTCGGACGGGCCCAGGCGACGGCCCAAGCGGTCAAGGCGGCCAGCGCGGCGTTGGAACTGGCCGAGGCGGCGCTTCGACAGGCCGCATTGGCCCTGCCGAACCTGGTCGACCCGGAGGCGCCGGCGGGCGGCGCGGACAAGTTCGCGGTCCTCAGCCGGCACGGCCGGATCCCGGATTTCGAAGCCGCCGGATTCACCCCGAAATCGCATGACGAACTGGGCGAAGCGCTCGACGTCATCGACACCGCCCGGGGCGCGAAAGTCGCCGGATCGCGTTTCTATTACCTCAAGGGAGCGGCCGCCCGCCTGGAGCTGGCGTTACTCGGCCACGCCATGGACCTGGCCGTCGAACTGGGTTTCACCCCGATGATCACGCCCACGTTGGTCCGTCCGGAGATCATGGAGGGGACCGGTTTTCTGGGCGAGCACGCCGACGAGGTCTACCATCTGCCAGCCGACGACCTCTATCTGACCGGCACCTCCGAGGTCGCGCTGGCCGGCTACCACAAGGACGAGATAATCGACCTGAGCGCCGGGCCGCTGCGTTACGCGGGCTGGTCGGCCTGTTACCGCCGCGAGGCCGGCTCGTACGGCAAGGACACCAAGGGCATTTTCCGGGTCCACCAGTTCCACAAAGTCGAGATGTTTTCCTACGTCCGCCCGCACGACGCGGCCGCCGAACACCGGCGTCTACTTGAGTTTGAGGAGCGGATGTTGTCCGATGCCGCGCTGCCCTATCGCGTTATCGACGTCGCGGCCGGCGATTTGGGCGCCTCGGCCGCCCGCAAGTTCGATTGCGAGGCGTGGATTCCGAGCCAGGGACGCTACCGGGAGATGACCTCGACCTCGAATTGCACCACTTTCCAAGCCCGTCGTCTGAATATCCGCGAGCGCGCCGAGGACGGTTCGACGCGCCCGGTCGCCACCCTCAACGGCACTTTCGCCACCACCCGCTGGCTGGTCGCGATCCTGGAGAACCATCAGCGAGCCGACGGCTCGGTGG
>JAITKC010000349.1 GCA_031278665.1 Bifidobacteriaceae bacterium
TGGTGGCGGTACTGCGCGGCGCGGCCGGGGAACTCGGCCGCCGGGTCGGCCCGGACCGGGCCGCCTTGGGCGCCGATCCGGCGGTGCTGGACCAAATCACGGGTTTGGCGGAGACCGGCAACGCGCTCGGCGCGGCGGTGGACCAGTTGGTCGGGGCGGCGGACCGCTCGGGGGTGGCGTCGCAGGCGACCACGACCGGTTTGACGACCTGGCTGATGGTGAAACACCACTTGACGCGCGCCCAGGCGACCCGGATGGTGTTGCGCGCCCGCGGGTGCGACCGGTTCGCCAAGATCCGCTCGGCGGCGCTGGCCGGCGCGGTCAATCCGTGGCAGGTGGAGGCCGCGACCGACGTGTTGCGCCACCTGCCGGGAGACCTCGGGTCCGCTCAGACGGCCCAGGCGGAAGAAGCGGTGGTCGGCTTGGCGGGCGAGTACGCCTCGGACGCCCTGGCTCGGGCCGGCGAGGAAATCCTCGAGCGGGTCGCCCCTCAGATCGCCCAGGAACAGGCCGAGGCGAAGGCGGGGCGGCAGTTGCGCCGGGCCGAGGCGAAGCAGTTCTTCGCGGTCCGCGACAACCACGACGGCACGTCGAGCCTGATGGGGCTGCTGCCGGCGGCGGAGGCCGAACGCGTGCGGGCCGTGATCGACAAGGCGGCCGACAAAGCGCGCCGGGAACAAGTCGGCGCCCCGGACGGGCGACCGATGGACCGGGGCCGGGCCAGGGCGTTGGCCTTGGTCGAAGTCTGCGCGCACGCCCAAGGCTGCTCGCGCGCCCAGCCGTTGGGCGCGGCCTGCGCCCGCCTGGCGATCACCGTCCGGGCCGAAGACTTGGACAACCCAAGCGCCGCCGCGGTGATCGCCGCGAGCGGGCGACGGCTCGATCAAACCACGTTCTCCCGGCTGGCCTGCGACTGCGAGGCGATGCGGGTGGTGCTCGGCGCCAAGGGCGAGGTCCTCGACGTCGGGCGCGCCACCCGGGTGATCCCCAAGGGGCTGCGCGCCGCCGTGGTCGCCCGCGACAAGGGCTGCGCCTTCCCTGGTTGCGACCGGTCGCCGGAGGTCTGCGAGGGACACCACGTCCGGCCGTGGCGGCGCGGCGGAGCCACTAATTTATCGAATATATGTTTGCTTTGCCCGACGCATCACAAACTAGTCGAACCGCCCGTGAACGGGCCGCCGGGCTGGGAGCCGAGCCTGCGCGACGACGGGTTGTGGGAGTTCATCCCACCGCCCTGGTTCGACCCCGACCGCAAACCACTCCTGCACCACCGGTTCAGGACCTGACGGGCCGCCGCGCCACGAAGACGCCCGCCACGGGCGAGCCGCTAGACGGCGCCCGGTCGCGCGCCCGGGGCGATGCCGGCCAAAGGCGCCAAGGGGATTGGACGTGATCGATGGCGCGCGGCGCGGCGCCTGGCGCGGGGGAGGCTCGGGGTCTTGGGGTTCCGGCGCGGGCGCGGCGCGCGGCGCGGAGCGCCGCCTCGGGCGGAGGGTCGCGCGGTTACGGGAGTTCTGGCGGCGGTTCGTCGACGGGCGGTTCACCCGGCCATGTTGGTTCCGGTTGAGGGTCTCCGGGGGTTGGGTCGTGTGGTTGCGGGTCGGGCGGTTGATGCTCACGCTGTTGAGGCTCGCCGGGGGGCGGGTCGTGTGGTTGCGGGTCGGGCGGTTGATGCTCGCGCTGTTGAGGCTCTCCGGGGGTTGGGTCGTGTGGTTGCGGGTCGGGCGGGAGGCCGCCGTTGGGGACGGGATCGGGGACGGGGAGTTGCCCGGGCCGGGAAGGGTCTGCGGCCAGGAGTTTCAGGACGGCTTCGCCGTGGGCGGCCAGTTTGGCTTGGCCGATGCCGGAGATGCCGGCCAGGGCCGTCAGATCGGCCGGGCGCTGGTGGGCCAGGGCCAGCAGAGTCGAGTCGTGGAATATGACGTAGGCGGGCACGCCGCGCTCGCGCGCGGTGGCGGCCCGCCAGGCCCGCAGCGATTCGAACAGGGCCAGTTGGTCGTGGTCCAGATCACTTGGCGCAAGGCGCGAACCTGCGCTACTGCCGCCGGCGCCGCCCGCGCCACTACCGCCGGCGCCGCCCGCGCTGCTGCCGCCGCCGATGCCGCCGATGCCGCCCGCGCCAGCGCCGCCCGCGGCTCGGGTGCCTCCCGGGCCGGTCCGTTTGGCGGCCAAGCGGGCCAAGTCCCGGCGGAAGGCCACCGGCCGCCGCCCGCGCAGGACTTCCCAGGCGCGATCGGTCGCCACCAGCACGCCGTGGCCGCCGGGGCCGATCTCAAGGTCGCCGCTGGCAAGTAACTGCCGGGCGACGGCCCGCCACTCGGCATCGTCCAAATCCGAGCCCAAACCCCAGGTCGAAAGCGTGTCGTGGCGGTGGAGGGCGACCCGGTCGGTCCGCCGGCCGCGCAAGATGTCGATCACCTGGCCGGCGCCGTAACGTTGCCGGCGCTCGCGGTCCAGACGCACCACAGTCGACAAGAACTTCTGGGCCGCGACTGTCCCATCCCAGGTCACGGGCGGATTCAAGCAGGTGTCGCAATTGCCGCAGGGGTCGATCCGCTCCCCAAAATAGGCCAGCAAGTCGACCCGCCGACAGCCGGCGGTCTCACAGAGCGCGAGCATCGCGTCAAGGCGGGCGGCGGCGGCGCGGCGGAACTCCAGGTCGCCGGCGGATTCGGCGATGAAACGGCGCTGGCGGACCACGTCCGCCAAACCGTAGGCCATCCAAGCGGTGGCCGGTTCGCCGTCGCGCCCGGCCCGGCCGGTCTCCTGGTAATAGCCCTCGACCGATCGTGGCAAGTCGACGTGGGCCACGAAACGCACGTCCGGTTTGTCGATCCCCATGCCGAAGGCAATGGTCGCGACCACCGTCAGGCCGTCCTCGCGCAGGAACTGGCGCTGGACGGCGCGGCGGGCCGAGGCTTCCATGCCGGCGTGGTAGGCGACCGCGTCGATGCCGTTGGCTCGCAAATGCGCCGTCACGTCCTCGGTGGTGGCCCGGGCCAGCGCGTAGACAATGCCGCTGTCGCCGGCGTGTTCCGACCGGATGAATCGAACCAACTGATCGTTCGGGTTGGCCTTGGGCTCGATCCGGTACTGGATGTTGGGCCGGTCGAAGGAGGCCACGAAGTGCCGCGCGCCCCCCAGCGCCAACCGCTCGGTTATCTCGCGGTGGGTCGCCTCGGTCGCGGTCGCGGTCAGCGCGATCCGGGGCACGCCCGGCCAGCGCTCCGCCAGCGCGCCCAGCCCCAGGTAATCCGGCCTGAAATCATGTCCCCACTGCGAGACGCAATGGGCCTCGTCGATGGCGAACAGCGCGATCTTCTGGCGGGCCAGCAAGGCCAGGGTCTCCGGCCCCAGCAGCCTTTCCGGCGCCACGTAGAGCAAGTCCAGTTCGCCGGCCAAGTACCGCTGCTCGACTTCTCGCTGGGCCGGCGCCGCCAGCGACGAATTCAGGTACTCCGCTTTGATTCCCAGTTCGCGCACCGCCGCCACCTGGTCTTCCATAAGGGCGATTAGCGGGGAGACGATGACGCCGGTGCCTTCGCGCACCAGCGCCGGGATTTGGTAGCACAGGGACTTCCCGCCGCCGGTCGGCATCAGCACAATGGCGTCCCCGCCGCCCACCACCTGTTTGATCGCCTCGGCTTGGTGGCCTTGGAAATCCTTGTGCCCAAACACTTGACGCAGCACGCGAACGGCTTCGTCCCAACCGGCCGGCCCGCCGCCCGGCCCCTCGTCGATCGTCACGCCACGAGGCTAGCGGAGCGCTCTGACAGACCCGCTCCGCCCACCCCAAAGCCGCACCGGCGGAGCGAACCCGCCCGGCAGGCGGGCGCCGGCGCGCGGCGGGCGGGTGCCGGCGCGCGGCGTCGGGAGTGGCGGGCGGCATCGGGGGTGGCCGGGCGGCATCGGGGGTGGCCGGGCGGCGTCGGGCGGCGGGGCGAGCGCGGGCGTGGCGGGCGGCATCGGGCGGCAAGGGCCGCCTGGGACGATTGGCTCGCGGACCGCGCCGGTGCGCGTCTACGCTCTACGGTTGGGGATTCGGGCGCCGAGGCTCAAACGGCAGGGGCTGACGCCCCGGTTCCGCTTGACGGCACGGCCACCGGCCCTTCCAACGCAGTTCCAGTCCGGAGGTCGACGATGTATTTCACCCAGCCCTTGGCGGCTGCAGATCAACACGGCGGGGAAGCCAACCTGAAGCTGCCGGACCTTGGGACGGTCCAATTGGGCGGCGGGCTGGCCGGGACGACGGTCTTGCTAATAGCCCTCGCCGTGTGCCTGCTCGGGCTCGCCTTCGGCGCCTGGACCTACCTGAAGCTGAAGTCCCTGCCAGTCCACCCGTCGATGCGACGGGTGTCGGAGCTGATCTTCGCCACCTGCAAGGCCTACCTGCTCAAACAAGGGCAATTTCTGCTCATCCTGTGGGCCTTCATCGCCGCCGTAATCGTTGTCTACTACAAGTTCGCGGTCGGCCTTAGCTGGGGCCGGCTGGCCGTCATAATCGCCTTTTCGCTGATCGGAATGGCTGGGTCGTTCGCCGTCGCATGGTTCGGCATCCGCGTCAACACCTTCGCCAACTCCCGCACCGCCCACGCCTCGCTGCGCGGCCAACCCTGGCCGGTTCACGCCATCCCGATGCGCTCCGGCATGTCGATCGGGATGGTCTTGATCTCTTTGGAACTGCTGTTGATGCTGATCATCCTGCTGTTTCTGCCGGGCGACATAGCCGGCTCGTGTTTCATCGGCTTCGCCATCGGCGAATCCCTGGGGGCTTCGGCGCTGCGCATCGCCGGCGGCATTTTCACCAAAATCGCCGACATCGGCTCCGACCTGATGAAGATCGTCTTCAAAATCGACGAGGACGACCCGCGCAACCCGGGCACAATCGCCGACTGCACCGGCGACAACGCCGGCGACTCGGTGGGGCCTTCGGCCGACGGATTCGAGACCTACGGCGTCACCGGGGTCGCCTTGGTCACGTTCATCCTTTTGGGGGTGCCCGATGCCGACGTCCAAGCCACGCTCTTAGTTTGGATTTTCACGGTTCGGGCCGTCATGCTGATCGCCTCGGTGCTGAGCTATTTCGTCAACGAGTTTGTTTGCCGCCGGGCGCTGGCCGGGAAAGTGGACTTCGACTTCGAAATCCCGCTGACCTCGCTGGTCTGGGTGACCTCGTTGGTGTCAATTGCGCTGACCTTCCTGACCACGGCCTTCATGCTGCATGGCCTGGAGGGCGGGCTGTGGTGGAAGCTCTCGATCATCATCTCGTTCGGCACCCTGGCGGGCGCGTTGATCCCAGAATTGGTCAAAGTCTTCACGTCGACCAAGGCTCGCCACACCCGCGAAGTGGTGACCTCGTCGCGCGAGGGCGGGCCGTCGCTGAACATTTTGTCCGGGCTGATCGCCGGCGATTTCTCGGCTTACTGGCTGGGCGTCGCCATCGTCGGCCTGATGGGAGGGGCCTACCTGATCTCGACCCAAGGGCTGTCGGAGGCGTTGCTGGGGCTCGCCGCCGACGCCTCGGTGCTGGCCGCCGCCGCGCCGGCGGTCTTCGCGTTCGGGTTGGTGGCCTTCGGTTTCTTGGGCATGGGCCCGGTCACAATCGCGGTCGACTCTTATGGGCCGGTCACCGACAACGCCCAGTCGGTTTTCGAGCTGTCGCAGATCGAGAAAGTCGAAGGCGTGTCTGAGGACCTCGGCTACACGCCGCAGTGGCGGGCCGCCAAGCTGATGCTGGAGGAGAACGACGGCGCCGGGAACACTTTCAAGGCGACCGCCAAACCGGTGCTGATCGGCACCGCCGTGGTCGGCGCCACGACCATGATCTTCTCGATCATCATGGCCCTGACCGATTCGCTGTCCACCGGGGTGGAGAATCTGTCGCTGGTCCACCCGCCGTTCCTGCTCGGGCTGATTCTGGGCGGGGCTGTGATCTACTGGTTCACCGGCGCGTCCTCCCAGGCCGTGACGACCGGAGCCTATCGGGCGGTCGAATACATCAAAGGCCACATCAACTTGCGCTCGGCCAGCGCCGCGTCGGCCGAGGACTCCAGGCGGGTGGTCGAGATTTGCACGCAATACGCCCAGCAAGGCATGTTGACTATCTTTTTGGCGATCTTCTTCGCCACTTTGTCTTTCGCCTTTGTCGAGCCGTATCTGTTCATCGGCTATTTGATCTCGATCGCCTTGTTCGGGTTGTACCAGGCCATCTTCATGGCCAACGCCGGCGGGGCGTGGGACAACGCCAAGAAGATCGTCGAGGTCGACCTGCACCAGAAAGGCACCGCCTTACATGACGCGACGGTGATCGGCGACACCGTGGGCGACCCGTTCAAGGACACCTCATCGGTGGCGTTGAACCCGGTGATCAAATTCACCACCCTGTTCGGGTTGCTGGCGGTCGAACTGGCGACAATGCTGAACGGACGCGGTCTGGGCGTCTTGGTCCACCTCTTGGCGGCGGTGTTGTTCCTGGTCAGCGCCGTGTTCG
>JAITKC010000366.1 GCA_031278665.1 Bifidobacteriaceae bacterium
CGGCAAGACCAGTTTGGCTTGGCTGATGGCCGGAATAATTCCGCACGTCGCCGACGCGGTCTATTCGGGATCGGCCCGGGTGGCCGGCGTCGAACTGTCCGATGCCGACGAGTCGCTACTCGGACGCGCGGTCGCCATAGTCCTCCAGGACCCCGACGCCCAAATACTGACCTCCAGCGTCCTCGAAGAGGTCAGTTACGCGCTTGAGAACCTCTGTTTGCCGGCCGGCGAGATACGCCGGCGAGCCGAGCGAGCCCTGGCGCTGAGCGGTCTGGCCGGCCTGGAGGGCCGCAACCCTTGGACGCTTTCCGGCGGGCAGCGCCAACGGCTGGCCGTCGCCTGCGGCGTCGCCGCCGGGGCGTCGACGCTCATACTCGACAACCCGACCGCCGGAATGGACCGCGAAGGCGCCGAATCCGTTTACCGCACCCTGTGTTCCCTGGCCGCCGGCGGGACGACTGTGGTCTGTATGGAGTCCCGCCCGGAAGCGCTGGCGAGCGTCGCCGGCCGAATCATCGTGTTCGACGCCGACGGCGAGATGGCCGTCGCGCCGGCGGCTGGACTATCCCAGGCCCCGGCCGTCGGCGCCGCCAAGGGCGCTCGCCCCGCCGCCGGCGACAGCCCGCCCGGCCAGGCGAACCTCGCCGGCGCCGCAAACCACGCCGGCGGCGACAGCGCGCCCGGCGCCGCGAACCCCGCCGGCGCCGGCCGCTGGGGCGGGGCGCCGCCGCGCTCAATGGCTCGTTTGACGGCGCGCGACGTGTCGGTGGGCGCCGGCCGAAACCCTCGTCTGGCGGCGGCCAGCCTCGACTTGGGCGCCGGGTCGCTGCACGCCATCGTCGGGGCGAACGGTTCCGGCAAAACCTCTCTGCTGTCGGCCATAACCGGCGCCGCGCGTCTTCGCTCGGGCGGCGTCGAGGCTTTTGACGATGCCGGGCGGCGGGTGACACGCTTCGCCCAGATCGCCTGTTGTTTTCAGAACCCGGAGAATCATTTCGCCCACGCCAGCGTCCAGGCCGAGTTCTCCGCCGCCCTGCGCAAGGCCTCCCCCGCCGGCCCGCTGTCCGCCGACGAGCGCGCCGGACTACTAGACGAACTGGACCTGACCGAGTTCGTCGACGTCAACCCTTTCGCTTTGCCTTCGGGCGGCAAACACCGACTGGCCCTGGCTTTGGCGATGGCCGGCAACCGACGGTTTCTAGTCCTCGACGAGCCGACCGCCGGCCAAGACCGGGCCGGACTCAACCTGATTATGAATTCGCTGGTCAAATACCGCTCCCGGGGAGGCGGCGTGCTCGTCGCCACTCACGACCTCGACCTGGTGGCCGCTCACGCCGACACGGTAACCGTCTTGGCGGACGGCCACGTCACCGACTGCGGCCTGCCGGCCGAAGTCTTCGCCCGCCCGGCGGACCCGCCCGCCGAAGTCCCCGCCCACCCGGCGGACCCGCCCGCCGGCTCGGGCACGCACCCGCTGACCGGCCTGGCCGCCGCCTTGGTCTTCGTCCTCGGGGCCGCTTTGAGCCCGTCCGCGGCGGCGCGGGCGCCGCTCTTCTTGGTCTGCTGCGCGCTCCTAGTTGGGACCGCGCCTCGGATTGGCGCCGCATTGCGCCAGGTCGCCTTGGCCCTGGCCGCCGCCCTCGTCTTCGGTTTGATAGCGCTCCGCAGCCACTTCTACACGCCGGAGGGTATCGCGAGCCCAAGCCCCGCGGATCTTGCCGAGGGATCGGTGAAACATGGACTCTTGCTCGGGATCGTGTTCGCCGCCGCCATGGCGGCTGGCCAGCTGACTTCGACCCGCGCGGTGATCGAGTCGACGATCCAGTTGCTGCGCCTGCCTTATCGATGGGGGCTCGCGGCGTTGTCGAGTATGACCCTGTTCACCTACCTCAACCAAGAATTCAGCCTCATCCGGGCGCGCGTCCGTCTCGAAGAGCACGGGCCGAAGCGATTTCCAGCGCCCGGATTCCGGCCGCTCGTGGTGCTCGCGCGCAGCGCCCCTCCCCTTTTCACGGCCGCGATCAGGCTGTCGAGCCGCATGTCGATGACGATGACGACGCGGGCCTTTGGCGTCTTCCGGTCGCGCACCCCCAGGCGCCACTACCGCTGGCGGGTTCGGGACACCCTCGCGGTGTTCGCCAGTTGCCTCGCCGCCGCCGCGGCCGCGCTGCTTCCAAGATGGATCGCGTAGCGCCGACCAAACAGCCATTCCCATTGACGAAAGGTTCGCAGATGACATCCGCAGCGCAAAAGATCTTTGAACGGCCGGCCTTTCTCCGCCGCTACGAAAAGCGCGTCCACGGCAGATTTCTGAGTTCTTTTGCCCACCAGAAGATGAACTACGAGTCCATCTACTCGGACCTTCTGGCCCTGGCGCCCCGGCCGGCCTCGGCCGGCCGGGGACCCAAGGACGCCCCGCCGGCGAACCCGATTGCCGACCCGCCGGCGAGCCCGCCGGTCAGCCCCCCAGCCAAGGCATTGATCGTTGATCTCGGATGCGGAACCGGCTGGTTCGCGCGACGCCTGGCGACCGATCCCGCGCTGGCCGAGAGCGCCATTGTCGGCCTGGACGTCTCACCCGCCGCCATTGAGGTCGCGCGCGAACTGGCCCGATCTGTTCCCAAGCCCCATGCCGCCTTGCGATTCGCCGTCGCAAACGCCGAGGACCTGGCCGAGCACACGGCCGAGCCAGCCGCTGAGATCTGGTTGTGCGGAGCGCTCCACCAAATGAGCCGTCCAGAATTGGCGCTCGAACAAGTGGCGGGCGCGCTGGGCCCCGACGGCGTGATGTACTGCCAGACCTTCTGCGAGAACCCGGATCTCGTGGCCCGAGTCGACATTAAAGTCCTGAGTTGGTTTGGCCACCGCGTGTTCGCGCGCGGCGAACTCGACGCGATGGCGGAAAAGGCCGGCCTCGTCATCGTCGCCGAACAGCTTCGCGGCCTGGTGCTCCTAGCCGCCTTCAAACGCCGCCGGCATAGCTAACCCCAAGCCCCAAACCGCCGCGCCGGACCTCCGCCCGCGCCGCAACTCCGACCCGAATCGACAACGACAACTCCGGCGCCATTCCGCGTCGAGAACGACGATTGCCGCGACCATGTCATCGACAACGACAATTGTTGTGGTCGAACGCATCGAGACCGACAGTGCTTCTGGTCGAACGCATCGAGACCGACAATTCTTCTGGTCGAACGCATCGACACCGACAATTCTTCTGGCCTTTTTCATCGACACCGACAATTTCTAGGAGGGCATTTTGCGTTGTCGCCGGTCAGGCGGTCGCGGCTGTTTTCCGGACCAGAAGAATTGTCGGTCTCGATGAAAAAGGCCAGAAGAATTGTCGGTGT
>JAITKC010000372.1 GCA_031278665.1 Bifidobacteriaceae bacterium
GTCGCAGGGACGGCGACCAGGATCAGGGCGGCGGCGATCAGCGTCCGCCGGTTGGCGCCAAACCGAGCTCCGCGCGGCATCGGGCGACCACCTCCCGCGCCAAAATCGCGGCCGGCCAGCGGCCCCGGGCCATCCGGTTGGCGGCCGTGGTGTAGAAACCGTTGCCGGCGAAGAACTCGCGCGGCGCGCCCTCGGCGATCACCCCGCCGTTGAACATCAGCGCGCAGCGGTCGGCGTGGCGGGCGCAGAACTCGATGTCGTGGGAGACCAGGACAACGCCGACGCCGCTGGCGGCCAAGGCTTTGAGCGTCTCGGCGAGGGCCGATTTCAAGGCCGCGTCGAGCCCCTTGGTCGGCTCGTCGAGTAACAACACGTCGGGCTCGGATAACAACACTTTGGCCAGGGCCGCTCGCTGCTGTTCGCCGCCCGACAAGTCGTAGGGATGGGCGCCCATCAAGTGTCCGAGCCCGACCCGCTCGGCCGCCGCCCAGGCCCGCTCCGACCGTTCGCTCCGCCCCGCGACCAGCGGTTTGAGGGCCTCGCAGAGGTCCTCTTCGAGGGTTTTGCGCAAGAACACGGTCTGCGGGTCCTGGGGCAGCAAGGCGAGATCGCCCTTCACGGCCAGACTTCCCCGGTAAGCCCGCAGCAGCCCGGCCATCACCCCGAGGGCCGTCGATTTGCCCACGCCGTTGGCGCCGACGACGGCCAAGATCGAGCCCCGGGGCGCCGTCAACGACAAACCGCGCAACACGTCCGGGCCGTTGCGGGAGAACCGGAAGTAGACCTCGCGCAATTCGACGGCCGGGCCCTCGGCGCGCTCGCGGCGCCCAAACCGGCCGTGCCCGTCCCGTCCCGGCGTCACGGCATCGTCCGCCCGGGCGCCGGTTTCCCCCGTGACGGCCAGGCGTTTGGTTTTGTCCGATGCCGCGCCGAGGACCGCGTCGAGGAACCGGCGCCCGTCGCGGACCGAGATGGGACACTCGGCGGCGTCGGCGGCGTGGGCGGCGTCGGCCAGTCCGGCGTAGACGCGCACGGCGCTGGGCAGGGCGGCCAACATCTCGGCCGCGCCCTGGTCGGCGGGGTCGGTCCCGGCCTGAGTCCCGGCCTGGGCGGCGGCTTGGGCGGCGGCCTGGGCGGCGGCTTGGGCGGCGGCCTGGGCGCAAACCCGCTTCGGCGGTCCGGCCAGCGCTACCTGGCCGGCCCGCAGCACCACCACCTGGTCGGCCAGCGGCAGAGCCTCCTCCAGGCGGTGCTCGCTCAGAATGACCGTGGTTCCAAGCTCCAGGTTGATCTTCTTGACGGCGGCCAGGAACTCGGCGGCGGCGATCGGGTCGAGCTGGCCGGTCGGCTCGTCCAGAATTAGCGCCGAAGGCTGCGACGCCATGGCCGAGGCCAAGTTCAGCAACTGCTTTTGCCCGCCGGACAGTTCGGCCACGTCGCGTTCGAACCAATCCTGGAGGCCGAAGAAACTCGCCATCTCCGCCACCCGCAGGCGGATGGCGTGGTTCGGGTAGCCGAGCGACTCCAGGCCGAAAGCCAGTTCGTGCCACACTTTGTCGGTCACCAGTTGGTTGTCCGGGTTCTGGGAGACAAAGCCGATCGCCTGGGCCCGCTCGCGCGGACCGACCTCGGACCAGTCGCGGCCGTCGAATAAGACCCGGCCCGAACGACTGCCGTGCGGAGTCAGCGCCGGTTTCAGATGGCGCAGCAAAGTCGTCTTGCCGCCGCCGGAAGGTCCGCAGAGCACGGCGAAATCGCCCCGCGCCAGGTTCAACGACACATCGCGCAGGGCCGGGGCCGGGCGCTGCGGATAGGCGAAGCTCAGGCGCTCGATTGTGTACGCCGCCACCGCAACTCCTCCTGGGCGCCCAGCGCCAAAGGTGTGAACACCACCCCGGCGTAGGCCAACCAGCCGGCCAGGCCGAGCCAGCCGGGGCTTGGCACGGCCAGCGCCGGATAAAACCTCATCGTGGTCAAAGAATACGCGGTGGCCAGCGCGAACACAGCCGCGGCCAAGCCGAGCAAGGCCAGTGTGAGGCGGTCGCGCCGATCAATCCGGTGGTGATTGAAACTGGACCGCGGTCCCGTGCCGAAGCCGCGCGACCGCATCGAGTCGGCCGTCTCAATCGAGTTCTCAAGCGCCCAAGTCGTCAGGATCGAGACGATCGCCAAGCCCTCCCGGGCCCGGCGGGCCAGCCCCCGCCGCGCCGGCGGCGGCGTGATCGCGCGCTGAGCGTATGCGATCCGGCGCGCCTGGATGGCCAGCCGCGGAACAAATCGCAACGTCATCGCGAACACCAGAGCCAAAGCCGGCGCCAGCCGCCCGAACAGGAAATGCAGTTTGTCGGCGGACAACACCTGATTGCAGGCGGTGAACCAGATCATGACCGTGACGATCATGGCGCCGGCGAACACTCCGAACACGATCGACTCCAAAGTCAGCGCCGCGCCGCCGGGCAGGCGGGCCAGAATTGTCGCGCCGGCGTGCGAGAACAGCGGGTTGAACGCCGCGGCGACCAGGAACAGCGGCGTCATGCCGAACAGGGCGAAGCGCACGGCCCGCCACCCCAGCAGGTGAATCGAGTAACCCAGGCCGCCCGCCAACGACAACGCCGTGAGCACCGGATGGAGGAACAGCACCGCCCCGCTCAACACCAAAGCGAAAAACACCAGGGCGACTAGGGGATGGCATCCTTGGAGGGCGTCTGACCGGCGCGAACGCCCGCCCGCCGGTCTGGCCTCGCGGTCCGGAGCCGGCCGCCCGGGCGTCCAGGGGTCTTCGTCATCGGGCGCCGACTGGGTACCCGTGCCGGACTGCCCGGCTTTCGCCATCGCCGCCTCCCAAGTGCGAACTAACGGACCAGCGCTCGGCCAAACGCGACTGAGCCGAAGACGGCGGGGCGGCCCGCCATTTCGCTTTCGGCTGCCCGCTCTCAGCCGAGACCGGGCACATTGAGGCTAGGCGGCGGTCGCGCCGCAGTCAAGCCGCGGTTTGCCAGCCGTCGTCCGCATCGCGGGCCCGCCCCCGCCCCCCGGTTTCGGCCGGCGGCCTCTGGCACAATTGGCGGTGATCGCAAAGCCAGTTATCGAAAGGGTTGTCCGATGCCGCCTGGATACGCCCCGCGCCGGTCCTCGTTCTTAGCGGCCGCCGTCGGTCTGGCGCTGGCGCTGGCCTTGGGCGGTTGCGGTGAGCAGGCGAAGAAGGACGTCGGCGAAGCGTTGACCGGCCAAAACAAAATCGCCGCTGGCGCCGGCGCGGCGCTGGAGGCGGAGTTGGGCATTGTCGCCAAGGAGGTCGCCGGTTGGTACACCACCGAGGCCGGCGACCCGAAGATCGAGGCCAGCGGTGGCGCCTATTACATCTGCGCGGCCGCCAGTTCCGACTGCGCCGCCACCGGCACGCTGATCGCCCCGGCCTTAGACGGCGTCCAGATCTCCCTGGCCCGGAGCGGCGCCGCGACTTGGTGCGTCCAAGCCGGCGACGGCGCCGGACAAACGCACATTTCCGCCGACGCCGCCCAGGCGGCCGACGGCCCTTGTTGAGCTAATCGGGTTCGCCGCTCTCGGCCAACGCCGGTCGCCCGCTGGGGCCGGGTAGGATGGCACGGTTGCCTTGGCGAGGGAGGCCCGGCGCCTCCGTGATCGACTTGCGAGCCGCGCGTTCCCGCCTGGGCCGACCTAATCGAACGACAATAGGAGCCCAAAATGGCGGAAACAATTCTGGAAGCGGCCAGCCGGACTGAGTTCGGCAAAGGCGCGGCCCGCCGCACCCGGCGGGCCGGATTGATCCCGGCCGTCATGCATTCGCGTGGCGACCAGCCAATCCACATCTCGTTGCCGGGCCATGACACTTTCCTGGCGCTCAGGCACGCCAACGCCGTGTTGAGCATCGACTTGGACGGCGAACAAACCCTGACGATCGCCCGCGAGATTCAACGCAACCCCCTCAGCGACGTGATCGAGCACGTCGATCTCCAGATAATCCAACGCGGCGAGAAGATCGAGGCGGCGGTGCCGCTGCACATCGAGGGCGAGCCGACAACCGGCTTGGCGATCCTCGACTCGCAGGAGCTCCAGGTCCGGGCGGAGGCCACCCATCTGCCAGAGGTCATCTCGATCTCGGTGGACGGCTTGAACGAAGGCGACACCATCAAAATCGCCGATCTCGACCTGCCCGAGGGCGTCGAAGCGGTCGACGATCCAGACACCAACGTGGTGGCGATCACCGCGCCGCGCGGCGAGGAGACGACCCCGGCGCTAACTGAGGCGGGCGAAGATCTCGCCGACGCCTGATCCGGCGTACCGTGGTTGAACTGTGAGCGACGTCTGGTTGGTTGTCGGCCTCGGCAATCCGGGGCCGGACTACGCCCGCAACCGCCACAACCTGGGGTTCATGGCGGTCGACGCGCTGGCCGCGCGGGCTGGCGCGACCTTTTCGAGCCGGGCGCGGGGGCGGGCGCTGGCCGCCGCCGTGCGGGTGGGCACGTTGCCGGGCGGCCTGCCCGGCCCGCGCGCGGTGCTGGCGAAGCCGCAGACCTTCATGAACCTGTCCGGCGGCCCGACGGCCGAACTGGTCAGCTACTTCGGGGTCGAATTGGATCATCTGGTGGTGGTCCACGACGACATCGACCTGCCGGCCTGGCAGGTCCGCCTCAAACGCGGCGGCGGCGAAGGCGGCCACAACGGGCTGCGGGATATCTCCAAGGCCCTGGGGACGCGGGACTACCTGCGAGTCCGGGCCGGCGTCGGGCGCCCGCCCGGCAATCAGGACGCCGCCGCCTATGTTCTGCGGGATTTCCCGGCCGGTCAGCGCGCCGACGTCGGGCTTTTGGCCGACCAGGCCGCCGATGCCGTCGAGCGAGTCATCCTCGAAGGCCTCGAGGCCGCCCAATTGGCTTTACACAGCCCGCCGAAGGCGGTCGCGGGCGAAGCCGAGCCGGAGGCGGGCGGGACCCGGTGACGCTCAGTTATTTGCCGCAATTGCTTGCCGGGGACCCCGCCATGGCGGCGGTCCTCGAGCGGGTGGCGGACAGGGGCCGCCTGAACCCGGACGAAACCGACCACGTCGACATCGCCGCGGTCGAGCCGGTCCGCCCCGCCTTGGTGGCGGCGATCGCCCGGGAGATGGCCGAATCGCGCCGCCGCGCTCACCCGGGCCACCCCGGGCCGCATCCGCCGGTGGTCGTCATAACCGCGTCCACCAGCGCGGCCGAGGAGTTGGCCGAAGCGGCCGCCGCCATGATGCCGAGGGACGCCATCGCCGTCCTGCCGGCCTGGGAGACGTTGCCGCATGAGCGGCTTTCTCCCCGGGCCGACACGCTCGGGCGGCGCACGGCCGTTTTCCGGCGTCTCGCCCATCCCGAGCCCGCCGGCCGTCGCGGTCCAATAGAACTGCTGGTCACGCCGTTGCGCTCGGCGTTGCAACCGGTTGTGGCGGGATTGGGCGAACTTGAGCCGGTCAAGTTGGCGCCGGGCGACCAAGCCGAACTGGCGACTGTGGCGCAGCGTCTAGCGGACCTGGCCTACCGGCGGGTCGACATGGTCACCCGCCGGGGCGAGTTCGCGGTTCGCGGCGGCATCCTCGACGTCTTCCCGCCGAGCGAGGACCACGCGGTGCGGGTCGATTTCTGGGGCGACGAGGTCGAGGAGATCCGCCATTTCGCCGTCCTCGACCAGCGCTCGTCCGAGTTGGTCGAAGACGGGCTGTGGGCGCCGGCTTGCGGCGAGTTGCTGCTCACGCCGGCGGTCCGGGCGCGGGCCGGAGCGTTGGTCGGACAACTGCCGGGGATCGCCGACATGCTCGACCAACTGGCCCAAGGGATCGCGGTCGAAGGAATGGAGTCGCTCATTCCAGTGCTGGCCGACGGGCTGACGCCGGTCCTGAACCTGGTTCCAAAAGGCTCGCTGATGCTGTTTCTGGAACCCGAGCGGCTGCGCCGGCGGGCCGAAGATCTGTTGACGACAGCCCGCGAGTTCCTCGAGGCCGCCTGGGAGGCGGCCGCCGTCGGCGCCGACTCGCCGATCGATTTGGCCAAAGGCTCATTTCTGACGCTCGACCAATTACATGACGAGGCCCAGGCGATCGGCTGCGGTTGGTGGACCACGTCGGCCTTCGGCCTGCCGGCCGAAGAAGCGGGCCAACCGGGCCATCTGGACGGGCAGACTGTGCGACTGGCGTTGGGGGCCCGCCAACTGGATAACTATCACGGCAAAGTCTCCGCCGCCGTCAAACAGTTGCGGAACTGGGTCAAAGACGGTTGGCAGGTGGTCCTGACAACCGAGGGGGCCGGCCCGGCCAAGCGGCTGGCGGAGCGCCTGGGAGGCGAAGGCGTGCCGGCCCGAATGATCCCCGACTTGGACCAGGCCAGCCTCGGCCAGGGGGTGGTGGCGGTGACGACCGCCTCCGGCGCCGGATTTCAAGTGCCGTCCCTCAAACTGGCGGTGGTCAGCCAAAAAGATCTGACCGGACGGTCCGGAACTTCGACCCGCGACATGCGCCGGATGCCGTCCCGGCGCAAAGCCGCCGTCGATCCGCTCCAGTTGACGGCCGGCGACTTGGTGGTCCACGAACAACACGGGGTGGGCCGTTTCGTCGAATTGGTCAACCGGACTATCGGCGCCGGCGCCACGGCGGCCACCAGGGAATACCTGCTGATCGAATACGCCGCGTCAAAACGCGGCCAACCGGGCGACCGGCTGTATGTCCCGACCGACTCGCTTGACCAGGTCACCCGCTACGTCGGCGGCGAAAACCCGGCCCTGAGCAAACTCGGCGGATCGGACTGGGCCAAGACCAAAGCCCGCGCCCGCCGGGCCGTCAGCGACTTGGCCGAGGAGCTGATTCGTCTGTACGCCGCCCGCATGGCGACTAAGGGCTTCGCCTTCGGCCCGGACACCCCCTGGCAGCGCGAACTCGAGGACGCCTTCGCCTACGTCGAGACGCCGGACCAGTTGACGACAATTGACGAAGTCAAAGCGGACATGCGCCAAACGCCGCCAATGGATCGCTTGATCTGCGGCGACGTCGGCTACGGCAAGACTGAGATCGCGGTCCGGGCGGCCTTCAAGGCGGTTCAGGACGGCAAACAGGTGGCGGTGTTGGCGCCGACCACTTTGTTGGTGCGCCAACACATGGAGACTTTCACCGATCGGTACGCGCCGTTCCCGGTCGAGGTCCGGGCGCTGTCGCGGTTCCAGAAGCCGAAGGAGGCCCGCAAGACCAAAGAGGATTTGGCGGCCGGCAAAGTCGACGTCGTGATCGGCACGCATTCCCTGGTCACCGGCGACGTCAGGTTTAAAGATCTGGGTTTGGTGATAGTGGACGAGGAGCAGCGCTTCGGCGTGGAGCACAAAGAGACCCTGAAGGCGCAGCGCCCGGAGGTCGACGTGCTGTCGATGTCGGCCACGCCGATCCCCCGGACTATGGAGATGGCGGTCAGCGGCATCCGCCAAATGTCGACTTTGACCACGCCCCCGGAGGAGCGCCACCCGGTCTTGACCTATGTCGGTCCGCGCACGCCCGGCCAGATCACCGCCGCCGTGCGACGCGAACTACTGCGCGAGGGACAGGTTTTTTACGTCCACAACCGGGTTCAGTCGATCAACCGGGTGGCGGCCGGTCTGGCCGAATTGATCCCGGAGGCCAAGATCGCCATCGCCCACGGCCAGATGCGCGAAAGCCAACTCGAGCAGGTGATGGTCGACTTCTGGGAGAAACGGTTCGACATTTTGGTTTGCACCACGATTGTCGAGACGGGCCTCGACATCGCCAACGCCAACACCCTGATAGTGGACGATGCCGACCGGTTCGGTTTGGCGCAGCTCCACCAGTTGCGCGGACGGGTCGGCCGGGGCAAAGAGCGCGCCTACGCCTACTTTTTCTACGGCCAGGGCAAGACGCTGACCGAAACCGCCCACGACCGCCTGTCGACTATCGCCGCCCAGTCGGAGCTTGGCGCCGGCATGCAGGTGGCCTTGAAAGACCTTGAGATCAGGGGGGCCGGCAATCTGCTCGGCGGCGAACAGTCGGGGCACATCGCCGGCGTCGGCTTCGACCTCTACCTGCGCATGATGGCCGAGGCCGTGGCCGGCGCCAAAGGCGAAAACGATCAACAGCCGCCGGCCGAAGTGCAGCTTGAGTTGCCGGTCAACGCCCACATTCCGAGTTCGTATATCGACGGCGACCGGCTGCGGCTGGAGGCTTACGCCAAACTGTCGTCGTCGGCATCGTCGGATGACCTGAAAACTGTGGCCGACGAGTTGACCGACCGCTACGGCCCGATCCCCGAGCCGGTCGAGGCGCTGTTCGAGATCGCCGAGTTGCGCCTGCGGGCGCGCGCCGGCGGGCTTGCCCAGGTCACCGCCCAGGGCAAGTTCGTTCGGCTGAGCCCCTGCGTCCTGGCCGAATCGCAGCAACTGTGGTTGCGGCGGGTGGCCCCGGGCACGGTGGTCAAACCGGCCACGCGAACGGTGCTGGTGGCCATCCCGCGGGTCGGCGGGCGGTTGTCAGACCCCGCCATGACCGGCGTTGACCTGGTCAGATGGCTTAGCGGGCTGATTGACGACCTGATCAAACGGGCGCCGAGGGCGAAGTCGGCGGACGCCGCGTAAGATGGGGGCGGAATGCGGCCGCTCGGCGGCGAACCCGAGGACCCGAGGAAGGGAATCGATTTGGCTCTCAAACGCTTGAATCGGCGCGTCGTCTTGGCGGCGCTCGGCTGTTTGCTGGCCACGCCAACTCTGGCGGCCTGCGACCAGCCAAGCGTGGCCGCGGTGATCGGCTCGCGGGTGGTCAGCCAAGAGCGGCTGGCGCGGCTGACCGACAATTACAACTTGGTCTTCGAGTTGATCGGCGGCCAGGGCCTGACCGCCCAAGAAATTCTGGGGCAGGTGATCGCCGATCAAGTCTCGGCCGAGGTCCTGAACAGCCGCGCCGATTCGTCTCTGGCCGAATCGGTTGAGATCGTCACCGCCGCCGAACTGGCCCAACTTCTGACTGAAAGCTATGGGGTGGCCGAGGACCTGACGGCCCCGATCTTGTCCCTCGACCAAGGCAGCGTCGACCTGATTCTGGGCAGTCGCATCCAGGTGGTCGCCGGCGCGCTCGAATCAGCCGAACTGACCACCGAAGACGTCGTCGCCGTGTTGTCCGAAGTCCGCGTCAACCCCCGGTTCGGGGAGCTGGTGGACATCGAGTCGCTCGACACGACCCCGGTGCCGATCAGCCCCTCTTGGCTGATCAGCCTTGACTCGTTGTCCGCCGACCAGGCGGACGACAGTTTGGACGACGGCTCCGGCGAAATCGAATCCAATCCGGAAGTCGCCGAGTGACGGCTTTGAACCAGGAACTAGACGCCCCCGGCGCCGCCCGCGCCGGACCGCCTTTGGCCGGCGTCGCCCAACTGGTCGCGACTATGGAGCGGTTGCGGGCGCCGGGCGGCTGCCCCTGGGACGCCCGGCAAACCCACGCCTCGCTGGTCCAGTACCTCCTCGAGGAGGCTTATGAGACGGCCGAGGCGATTGAACACGGCAGCCGCGACGACCTCCGCGAAGAGCTCGGCGACGTGCTCCTTCAAGTGGTGTTCCACGCCTCGATCGCCGCCGAACACGCCGACGACGCCTTCGACTTGGACCAGATCGCCCTGGGCGTGGCCGACAAACTGGTCCGCCGCCACCCCCACGTCTTCGCCGCCGGCCAGACCGCGCGAATGTCGGCCGAGGAGTCCCACCGGCGCTGGGACAAGATCAAGGCCGAGGAGAAGTCCCGCCGCTCGGTCTTGGACGGCATCCCGGCCGCCCAGTCCCCGCTGGCCCGGGCCCAAAAGGTTTTCGGCCGCGCTCGCCGCGCCGGCATCGATCTGACCGGTTTGGGTTTGCCGCCGCTGCCCGATGCCGCCGGCCCGGCTCCGGGCGGCGGCTTGGACCCAGCCGGCTTGGCGCGGGTGCCTGATGCGCCGGCCGACGGCGCGGCATCGGACAATGGCGACGACTTGGGCGAACGGCTGGCGGCCTTGGCGCGGGAAGCCGACGCCCGGGGCTTGGACGCCGAACAAGAGCTGCGGGCCGCGACTCGCCGGTTGGAGGCTCGGATCAAAAACTATGAGGCCCTGCAAGGGCCCAGACAAGGAGGCGCGTGATGTTGATTGGTGTGCCGAGGGAGTCGGTTGGTGGTGAGCGTCGGGTGGCGGTGTCGCCGGGGTCGGTGGCGCAGTTGGTGAGGTTGGGTTATTCGGTGG
>JAITKC010000089.1 GCA_031278665.1 Bifidobacteriaceae bacterium
AGCTGAGGCCGAAGAAATCGCCCTGGGTGTTGCCGACGGCGAAGAGCCCGGGGATCGGCGTGTCGTCTTCTTTGCAGACCTGCGAGTTCTCGTCGACGTGCAAGCCGAAGATGCAGACCAGCATGCTCGCCGCGATCGGCTCGGCGTAGAAGGGAGGGGTGTCCACCTTGGTCAGGAAGCGGAGCGGAACGCCGAAGTCGTCGTCCGCGCCGTTGTCGTACCAGCGGTTGTAACGCTCGACGGTGGCCTTGAAGACATCCACCGGGATACCCAGTTGGGTGGCCAAATCCTCGAGCGTGTCGGCCTTGGTGATGTGTCCGGCGTCCACCCCGGCCTGAAGCAGGGCGTCGACCGTCGTGGGCTCGCCGGTCGTGAAGTCGATCGGGTTGAGAGTCGACTCGAAGGTCGTGGGGCTCTGCCGCTCCACATAGGTCGCGTAATTGCTGTCGAAAATAGACCAGGAGATATTGCCCGGCTGGTTCATGCGGGCGTTGGTGACATTGGGCTCGATCGCCATCTCGGCGCTGTAACGGATGCCGTTGCGGTTGACCGCCAGCCAGCAGAACTCGATCGCCGTCAGCACGCCTTGCATGTCGATCTGGTGCACCATCGGAGCCGACGGGCTCTTGGAGAAAGTCGCCCCGGCCCACAGCCCCATCTTCAGACCCTCGCCCAGATTCCCGTTCGGCGGCGTGTAGAAGCTGGCGTCGGCCCGAGTGCAGATCGGCGCCCACTCCTTGAGCATCTCGGGATTGCCCGAGATGTCGCCGGTCGCCAGGATGACGCCTTTGCTGGCGTTGTACTGGACATGCGAGCCGTCCTCGGCGGTGACGATAACTCCGGTCACCGCTCCGCTGGAGTCCTGCGCCAACTGTTCGGCATGGGTCTTGTACAGGAATTGGGCGCCGTTGGCGATCGCGGTCTCGTTTAGGCAGTTGATAATTCGGTAGTTGACGGTCAGCCCCTCGGGGGTCATCATGCCGTCGCCTTCCTTGATAAAGGAAACCGCGTCGGGGAACTCGCGCCAAACCTCTTCGAGTTCCTCCCAGCCCCATTTGGCGGTCGGCGAAAGGGCCTTGACCATCTGCAGGCCGTTCTTGCCGGCAAGCTCCTGGAGATAATCGAAGACGCCGCCCGAACGGTAGGCCCACTGGCGGATCAAGCTGTAGTTCGCGGTCTGCTGCGACCAGCGGAAGAGCAGCTTCGCGGCCTCGTCGGGATTGATCTGGATGCCGTTTTCGAGTTGCCAGGCGCTGCCGATGTGACCGCAGTCAACGCCGTGGGCCGTGATCCCCTCTCCCTGCTCTATCACCAGGACCTTCGCCCCATTGGCGCTGGCGGCCTCGGCGGCGGCGTTGCCGGAGATGCCCGCGCCGACGATGATGATGTCGAAGTCGCCGCCATCGGTCGCGTCGGTGATCGGGGCGGGAGCGGTCTCCCACGGCCTGGTGCTCGTCGGCGGCGGCTGGCTGCCTTCGCTAGTGGTCTCGCCGCTACTCGGCGAACAGGCCGCCAGCCCGGTCAGGGCCGCGGCGCCGCCCACCACGGCGGAGCCTTTCAGAAATGACCGCCTGTCCATATTCTCGCCCGGCTGGGCGGCCGCCGCCTTGGCCGTCGCGGCGGTGTCGGTCTTCTTCGACATGGTTGTACCCCTTCTTTTATTCGCCCAGCGGCTCCTTTGCACCAGGGCGTGTCGCGAAAAGTCTAGACCCGTTCCTCGGACTCGTACGAGGGTCCGACGACCCACGCCGGAACGTCCGGCGGGGCGCGTGGTCAATACCCACCCCCGGACACGCAAGTCGCATCGGCGGGCGAGGCTTGACCACCACGGCCCGCGCGGCGGGGGTCGCTTTAGGGCATCATCCCCGGCCGGCCGCCTGTCCCGCCGCCCATCTGCGGAACCACGTTGACGGACAGGCCGGCGCCGGGACCGGTCATCCCGCCGCCGACTAGCGACGAGCCGCTGGAACTCGACGACGTCTCGGCGATCACGTCCTTCGAGAGGTCCGCCAGCACCACGACGTCCCCCAGGGAGACACCGTCTGCGATCTCGGTCAGCTCCGGGCCCATCGCGCCCACGACCACCGGCCGGTCGACCAGTTCGGATCCTTCGACGCTCTGAACCGTCGCCTCGGTCCCGGAGACATGCACCGCCGAGGTCGGCACTGTCACCACGTCTTCGCTGGCGGCGACGGTGATGAGAACTGTGACGCTGGCGCCCTCGAATAACACCGCGTCGGTCTGGTCGACCGACAGGACCACTGAGAACGAGGGAACAGAGGTGTTCGACAGGTTGGTGACCCCGATCGAGGCGATCCGCCCGGTTAGCTCCTGGTCTGTCGAGCCGGCCGTGAAAACGGCCGTGTTGCCGACGCTCAGTTCCTTGACCGTGGTCAGCGCCAAAGTCAGGCTGACCGTGAACCCCTGGCCGCCGTCGACCACCACGACAGTTTGCCCGGCGCTGACCGAGTCGCCCGCGGCGGCGTCGACCGCCAGCACCGTCCCGTCGATCGCCGATGTCAAAGTGGCGCCCTGGCGCTCTTGGACCGCTATCGCCAGCCTCGCCTCAAGTAGTTCGATCTGGGCCTTGTCGGCCAAGATCTGTTCGGCGGTTATGGCCACT
>JAITKC010000153.1 GCA_031278665.1 Bifidobacteriaceae bacterium
ACGCCGCCAACTACGGCGGGATTGGCGCCGTCATCGGACACGAGATCGGCCACGGCTTTGACGACCAGGGCTCGAAGTACGATGGCGACGGCCGGCTGGCCGACTGGTGGACCGAGGCCGACCGGGCGGCCTTCGAGGAACGGACGAAGGCGTTGATCGCCCAATACGACGCTTTCAGCCTCGACTTGCCGGACGGCCCGGCCCACGTCAACGGCGCGCTGACAGTTGGCGAGAACATCGGCGACCTGGGCGGCCTGGCGATCGCCTGGCGGGCCTACCGGATCGCGCTGGAGCGGGCCGGCCTGGAAGAAGGCCCGGTGATCGACGGCCTGACGGCCGGCCAGCGGTTCTTTTTCGGCTGGTCGCAGTCTTGGCGTCAGAAGTCGCGACCGCAGGAAGAGGCGATGGCGCTGGCGGTCGACCCGCATTCGCCGCCTCAGTTCCGCTGCAACGGCGTGGTCGCCAATCTCGAGGCCTTCTACGAAGTCTTCGCCCCGGCGCCGGGCGACCGCCTCTATCTGCCCCCCGACCAGCGTGTCAGCATCTGGTGAGGCGGCGGCGCATAGACTGGTGGAATCGATTTCAAGCTGCCGGGGTCAAAGGCGGTCGCATCACGGAAAAGGAGCCAAGGCATGGCGAGGATGGTCGACGTGGCGAAGATGGCCGGGGTTTCGACCGCCACGGTTTCGCGCGTCCTGAACGGCAAAACTGTCCGCGCGGACTTGACCGAGGTCGTCCAACGCGCCGTGCGGGACCTCGAGTACACCCCGGACCGCACCGCCCGCTCGCTTCGCCGCCGCCACTCCGCCGTGGTGGCGTTGATCCTGCCGGATATCGAGAACCCGTTCTTCACCGCTGTGGCGCGCGGCGTCGAAGATGTCGCCGCCGAAGCCGGCTACTCGGTGGTGATGTGCAATTCCGACGAGCTGCCGGATAAGGAGCGCCGCTACCTGGGCGTGGCCAAGTCGGAAAACATGGCCGGCGTCATCATCGCCCCGACCGGACCGAAACCGCACCTCGAGGGCTTATTGGAACGCGGTCGGGCGCTGGTGGTCGTCGACCGCGAGGTCCGCCACAGCGTCGACCAAGTCGCCTTCGACAACCGCGAACTCGGGCGGCGGGCGACCAAACTCCTGATCGACCGGGGTTATCGTCTGATCGCCTGCGTCACCGGGCCGGCCAAGGTCTCAACGGCGGTCGACCGGGCCAAGGGTTGGCGTGACGCGATGGCGGCCGCCGGATTGGCGGCGCCGGCTCGCTACCTTTGCCGCCGCTCTTTCCGGGTCGACGGCGGCTTGGCGGCCATTGAGGAGCTGTTGGCGTTGCCCGAACCCCCCGAGGCGGTGTTGGCGACTAACAACCTGTGCGGCGTGGGCGCCTTGCGCGCGGTGGCCGCGAGGAACCTGGAGGCCAGTTTCGGGGTGGCCGTGATCGGCGATCTGCCTTTCGCCACCCAGCCGCTGGAGAACGTGGTGGTCACCCCGCTCAATCCCCGCGGAATGGGCGTCACGGCGGCCAGAATGCTGTTGGAGCGGCTCGACGGCCTGGACTTGGGGCCGCGCAAGGTGGTCCTGGGCGTGGGCTAGGGCGGCGCCGTTCGCCCCTGCCGGCTAAAGGTTGACTCGGCCGGCCAAGTTGACTTTGACGCCGATCCGGTCGAACATGGCCGCTTTCGCCGCCAGGGCCTTGTCGGCCGTCGCGGCGTCGGGGGCGTAAACCAGCTGGACATGGTTGGACTTGTGTCTGGCCATGAACTGATCGCGGCTGATGTCGCGCAGCACGACATGGGCGATCGGCCATTCGGGATTGGTGGCGGCTTTGCGGCGCCGCGTTTCGCCAGCCGGCAGTTCGACCACCGAGCCTCGGAACAAGTCGGCCTGGACTATGCCCTCGGCTATGAACACGCGCGACAGCACCACCTCGCCGGGTCTGGACACCCCGTTGACGGTGGCGCCGCCGGCGGGGAAGAAGATGTGGCCTTGGCGCCAGCCTTCGGCCTTGTCCCAGCCGCCCAGGTGCGAGGCGGGGACGGCGCCGGAGATCTCGTAGACCCAGACGAACCGGCCGTCGAACTCTTCGCCCCAACGCACGTCGTGCAGGGTGTTGTCGGGCGCCAGCCCCATGGCGCGCCAAATCCGGTCGGTCACCAAGGCGTCGACGGCCGCGCCCTCATCGGCTTCGTTGAAGTGCGGTAGGGCCCGCCCGGCGTGTAACTCGCGGGCGCCGTCGCGGGACCTGACAGGCGGCCGGTCGGTCGAGTTCAAAATGCCCTCGGCCAGGTCTGAAGCCGGCGTCAGATCCTTCAGTCCCTGCTGGTACTGGATGCCGACGGCGTCCAAGCCGAAGTCGTCGGCCAGGCGCAGCGCCGCGATGTACATCTTCAGCTGCCCGAGCACCTGGTCCGGCGTCAGTTCGGTGGCGGGGTCCCGGCCGTAGCGGAAAGCCATCCCGCGTTCGACCAGCCATTGGTAGGCGCTTTGGGCCTCGCCATCCGCCACCCGCAGCATTTCCGCGTAAAGGGCGGACTGCGACAGCCTTTCTTTGTAGATGCCCAAGGGGTTGAGCAGCGAGTCGTCGAAGATGGCGTTGAACATGCCCATACAGCCCTCGTCGAACACGCCGATTATGGCCTTCTCGGCCAGCAACTGCTCGCCGAGGGCGCGCCCGAGAGCCACTTCCGGGGTGTCCGGCAGGGCTGGCAGCGGGCGGACGTGCGACTGGTCGTGTTCGAGCCGCCCGGTCCGGGTCCATTCCGCCAAGCCGTCGCGGAACCAGCCGTCGGTGAAGTCGGCCGACCAGATGGTCGAGTAGGGCGTGCCGGCCTTGGTCAGGCTGGCGTTCAGGCCCAACAGTCCGACCAGTCCGGGCCACTCGCCGGCGAAGTTGGCCACCGTCAGGATGGGGCCGGGCCGGTCGCGCAGGCCGGACAGAACATGGTGGGAGTATTGCCAGACCGCCTCGGCCACAATCAGCGGCGCCTCGGGCGGGACGCGCCGGAAGACTTCGAGGCCCATGCGCTGGCTGGAAATGAAACCATGGCCGGTTTCGGGGTCGGGCGGATTGGCCCGGATCACCTGCCAGCCGAGCGACTCCAACACCCGCGTCAGGCCTTTCTCCAACTTGACCTGAGCCGGCCAGCCGGCCACGTTGGCCGCTTCGCGCAGGTCGCCGCTGGCGACCAGATAGGCGGTGTTGGGCGCGGCCGCGGGCGGCCGCGCGACGGCTGGCATGGCGTAGGTCATGGTTTTCCTCCTTGAAAGCGCCCTTCGCGGCGCCTGCCATTCTATCAGAAATCGATTACTCGCCAAGCCGGGTTTGCCCCTCGGCGGTCGACTCGGCCGCCAGGCCGTGGCGCGGGTCAGGAGTTCCGGATGGGCTAGTCGATCCTTGCGGTGTGGCTCTTCTC
>JAITKC010000065.1 GCA_031278665.1 Bifidobacteriaceae bacterium
CGGTGTGCAAGGCGATCGTCACGCCGTAGTTGGCGGCCACCTCGCGCACGTAGGCGGCCAGCGCCAACGATCCGGCGACGCGGTCTTTGACGGTCGAGCCGGACAGGTATTCGGCGCCGCCCACCGAGACTTGCACGATGCCGTCTGATTCGGCTTCGGCGAAACCTTGCAGCGCGGCCGTGGCGGTTTGGGAACTGGTCACGTTGACGGCGGGGTAGGCGAAGCGATTCCGCTTCGCGCGATCCAGCATCGCGGCATAGATCTCTGGTGTTGCGACAGGCATGTCTAACCCTCCATAGGCGTCGGTTGTTTGCGGACTTTGACGTATCAATCCTGCCATCCGCGCTGCCGGGCCGATTCTGCGGAAGACCCAGGACCCCCGCCAGGCGAAGGCGGCCGAACGGCATCGGGCCGGGTCGCGCGCCGGGTCGCGCGCCGGATCGCGCGGCTGACCGGGCGCCCGATCGCGCGCCGAACCGGGCGGCTAAGTCGGCAGGCCGGGCGGCTAAGTCGGCAGGCCGACGTAGATTGTCTCGAGGTATTCCTCCAGGCCCTCCGGGCCGCCCTCGCGCCCCAGGCCGGACCGCTTGACCCCGCCAAAGGGGGCGGCCGCGTTGGAGATCGGCCCGGTGTTGACCGCGATCATGCCGACTTCGAGTTCCCGGACGCAACGCTGGATCAGCTTCAGATCGCGGGTGTGGACGTAACCGGCCAACCCGACGTCGACGGCGTTGGCGCGGGCCAGAGCCTCGTCCGCGGTCGCGAACGAGGTCACCGGCGCGACCGGGCCGAAGATCTCGGCGCTCAAGATGGCGGCGCCGGGGGGCACCCGGCCAAGCACTGTGGGGTTGTAGAAGAACCCGGCGCCGGCCGGGGCGTCGCCGCCGGTCAGAACTTCGGCGCCGTCGGCCCGGGCGGCCTCGACCAGGTCCGCGACATCGCGGCGCTGCCGATCTGAGACCAAAGGCCCCAATTCGACGCCGGGCGCCAACCCGTCGCCGACCGACAGCGCCCGGAACCGTTCGGCCAAACGCTTCGCGAACGCCTCGGCCAGCGACTCGTGGACGTAGAAGGTGTTGGCGGCGTTACAGGCCTCGCCGTTGGACCGGGTTTTGGCGGCGACGGCCGCCGCCACCGCCACGTCCAGATCGGCGTCGGCGAAGACGATGAACGGCGCGCAGCCGCCCAGTTCCATCGACGTGCGCAGCACGCCGGGGGCGGCCTCGGCCAACAGGGCCTGGCCAACCGGCGTCGAGCCGGTGAAGGACAGTTTGCGCAGCGCCGGGTCGGCCAGAATCGGCCCGCAAAGCGCCGCCGAACTCTCCGCCGGCACCACCGCCACCACACCGGCCGGCGCCCCCGCCTCGACTAGCACTCGGCCGACCGCCAGCGCCGACAGCGGCGTCAAAGAGGCCGGTTTGAGCACGCAAACGCATCCGGCCGCCAACGCCGGCCCGATTTTTCGGGTGGCCATCGCCAGCGGGAAGTTCCAGGGCGTGATCAACAGACACGGCCCCACCGGCCGGCGAACCGTGATGATGTCGAGGCCGCCCTCCGGGCTGACGGCGGTCCGGCCGAAGGCCCGCGCCGCCTCTTCGGCGTACCAGCGGAAGAACTCGGCGCCGTAGCGGACTTCGCCCAGCGCGTCCGCCAGCGGTTTGCCCATCTCCAAGGTGATGAGCGCGGCGAATTCTTCGGCCCGCGCCGTGATCAGCTCAAACGCCCGCCGCAGGATGTCGGCCCGCTGGCGCGGCGGCGTCCGGGCCCAGCTCTTGGCGACCGCCGCCGCGGCGTCGATGGCCGCCCGGCCCTCGGCCCGCCCGCCGGCCGCGACTTCGGCCAGCACCTCTTCGGTGGCCGGGTTGACCACCGGCAGGCGTTTGCCCGATGCCGCCGGCCCCCATTCGCCGCCGATCAGCAGGTCGGTCGGGGCCAGTGCCAGCGCCTTGTCGATCAGTTCCCGATTTGGACCCATTTCCGCCCCTCCCAATCAAGCCCGTCGATCCGCCGTAAAGAGTATCCCGACGCGTGCCGCCCCGCCATCTCCCGACCCGCCGAAAGGTCTGCGCGACTCCAGCCGGCCCGCGCCCGGGTCAACCCTTGACCGCCCCGGCCGCGAACGCGTCGATCAACCGGCGCCGCAGGATCGCGTACATCACGAAAACCGGGATGACGCTGATTATCACGCCCGCCGCCAGGCGCCCCAGGTCGACGTTGGCGCCCTGGAAGGCTCCTTCGCTGCGCAGCAGCGGCAACGCCACTTGGACGGTGTAAGACGAGCTGTTGGTCATCACCTGGGCGAAGATGTATTCGTTCCAGGCGGCCAGGAAACACAACACCGCGACCGTCGACAAACCGGGTGTGACGATCGGCATCAGGACATGGCGCATCCGGGCCAGCGCGCCCGCCCCGTCGAGTTCGGCCGACTCCTCGATCTCTTTGGGAATCGCCCGAAAGAACGGGATCAGCAACAAAACCGCCACCGGCATGTTCATGGCCGCGTAGAACAATATCAGGAAGACCAGCGGGACCTGGATCAACCCGGTCCGCACCGCCAGCAGATAGGTGGGCACGATCACCGCGAATTGCGGGATCAGGAAGGCCAGGCCGAACAGCAGTTGCGCGAAAGTCGAGAACGCGCCGGCCCGTTTGGCGATCCCGTGGGCGGCCGGGGCGGCCAAGGCGATGGTCACGACGACCGATCCAAGGGCGGTGAACAAGGAGTTTCCCGATGCCGCGAGGAGTTCGACTGATCGGTTCGCCTGGGCGAACTTGTCGAAATTGAGGACGTCGGGCAGGCCGAGCGGGTCCAAGGCGATCTCCGTGTTCGTCTTGAAGGCGCTGACCAGCAGGTAATAGAGCGGCACTATTATCGCGGCGGCATAGGCCAGGACGGGCGCATAGACCGCGATGACGGCGAGGCGGCGGCGCAGGCGGCGCGAACGGCGGCGGTTCATCTGGTCACTCCTTGGTCCTGAAGGCGTATCGGATTATTCCCATGCCGATCAACCCGACGGCCAGTCCGGCCACTGCGATGGCCTGGCTGTAGCCGATCCGCCCGGAGATGAACGCCTGGTCGTAGAGATAAAAGGCCAGTGTCATGGTGTTGGAGCCGGGACCGCCTTTGGTCAGCAGCAACACCGTTCCGGCGGAGCCCAGGAAGAGCCAGAGGAATTGGAGCATAGTCATCAGGCCGACGAAGTCCTTGCTCATCGGATAGGCGATGGAGACGATTTCCCGCCAGGTTCCGGCGCCGTCTAACCGGGCGGCCTCATAGACCTCGTTCGGGATCCGCCCCAGCGCGGCCGAGAAGATCACGGCCGTCGAGCCGATGCCGGCCCACGCCTCGGTCGCGATCACCGCCCATAGGGCGGTCGAGGGGTCGGCCAGCCAAAGACGCCCCCAATCTTCCAAACCGACTAACGACAGAATCGAGTTGACGGCGCCCGCCGGCTGGTACAGGCCGGTGAACATCATCGCCCGCGCCGAAGCCGAGACAATCCAGGGCGTGAAGAAGATAATCGACAAGATGGCGTGCCCGGGCGGACGGCGCGACAGGAAAAAGCCGAGCAGGAAAGCCATCGGGATGATCAGCGCCAAGCCCACCCCGACATAGGCGATGGTGTTGACGGTCGCCGTGCGCAGGATCTCGTCCTCGAAAAGGTAACGATAATTCTCCAGGCCGCTTGGCTTGGGCGAGGCCACAAGGCTGTTCCAAGTGAAGAAGCTGAGCACGATCATCGCCAGCAACGGCAAGACCATGAAAGTGCCGTACCAGGCCAGCGCCGGCGTGACCTCCGCCACCTGCCCCCACCGGCGGCGGCGCGCCCCGCCGCGCCGCCGCCCCAAGGCGAGCCTTACTGCGCTTGCCACGCCTGTTCCAGGCTCTGGGTCAACTGGGCCGCGGTTGTGCCGTCGACGAAGGCTTCGGTCGACGCTCGGAAGAAGGCCGAGGTCACCGTCGGCGACAGGGCGTTGTAGGTGGGCTGGTACACGGTGGTCTGCAGTGGCAGGATCTCCTGGGAGGCGACGTTCAGCGGCGGCAGAGTCGTGTCGTCGAGGGTCAGGTAGCCGGGCTTCGCCGGCGAAATGAAGCCGGTGTTGACGTAGGCGGCGAGGTTTTCCGGCGAGTAGACGTGGGTGATGAACTTCTCCAGCGCGTCAATCTTTTCCTGTCCGTTGGGGCTTATCCAGATGCCAGTCGACTGCCCGGCGAAAGTGATCGGTTTGTCGGCCGGACAATCCGGGCTCAGCGGGAACCCGCCCAGTTCGATGTTCAGATCGGGGAAAGTCGCCTGGGCGTTGCCGTAGCCCCAGGAGCCGTCGAACAGCATCGCCGCCTGGCCGGCGCCGAAAGCCGCCACCTGGTCGGGGTAGGTCAGTCCGGCGGAGTCGTCGGCGAACACGCCGGCTTGTTTCAGCTCCAGCATCGCCTGGACTATCTTTTGTCCGTCGGGGCCCGCCCAGTCTCCGTTGTCGAACAGTTCCGCGACCGCCGCCTCGCTCATCATCGCCAGCGCGACCAGAGTCACAACCGCCGGGGCGGGGTAGTCGGCGGCCGCCACGACCATCGGCTGGACACCCGAATCCCGCAACGCGACGGCGGCGGACTTCAACTCGTCCCAGGTCGCCGGCGGCCGGTCGATCCCGGCGGCGTTGAGCAGATCCATGTTGTACCACATCGGCCAGTTGTAGCCCTCCAGCGGGAAGGCCTGGACCTGCCCTTTGGCGTTGGTCCAGGCTTCGAGCGCGTTGTCGGAGAAAACGTCGCGCAGGCCCCATTCGTCGAGGTAACCGGCGACGTCGACAGTCGCGCCGTTTTCCAGCCAGGTGGTCGGATCGGCGACCAGGTTGGTCATCACCAGGTCCGGCTCGGTGCCGGCGATGACCTGTTTGCCATAAGTGGTCGGGAGGTCGTTTTGGGCGACGAACTCGTTCTTGACCGCTATGCCGGTGGCGGCCGTGAACGACTCGCTGACCGATTCGAGCCATTTGCCGGCGCCGCTGTCGGCGGAATACAGGGACAGGGTGGTGATCGTTTGGACTTCCCCGTCGGAGCCGCCGCCGCCGCCGCCGGAGCCGCCGCCGGAGCCGCCGCCGGTGGAGCAGCCGGCGACGGTCAACGCCGCCGCGACGGCGGCGCAAGACAACCGCGCCGCGCCCCGGCGGAAATGTCGTTCGAAGGGTCGGGTGAGGATTGTGTTGGACATCGTTGGCCTTTCTTTTCGTTGAGGCGACACCCGGGTTCGAACACCCGGGTTCCCACGGCTATTGATTTGCTTGGTCGCTCGGCGGCGGACATGGCGGGTCGAGTGTCACGACACGGGCGTCCAACGGCCCCAGTTCCAGCGGGCCGGCCCGCACCAGGCCGTCGGCGGAGCGCAGCGAAACCACCCGGCGCCGGTCCGAGGTGTTGACGACGATGGCGTGTTCGCGGCCGTCCGATCCGAATAACCGGTCCACCATGACGGCGTCTTCGCCGGTGGTCAGCGCCGGCGGGGCGCCAGCCGCCCGGGCCAGGGCGCCGTACAGCCTGGACAGCGGGCCGTGGTCGGCGAAAGGCGTCCGGGCCGAGAGCAATTCCAGCGGGTAAGCGCACAGCACCAGGCGCCCGCGCCCAATTTCCCGCGCCAATATGGCCGGACGGCCGCGCTGGTCGACGGCCACGACACGAGCCCCGGCGGCGCTGACGGGCAGCCGCGCCCGGCAGGCGGCGGCGTTAGAGGTCCAGAACTCCAAAACGGCGCCGCGGGCAAGCTCGCCGAACGGCTCTTCGAAGGCGAGCGTGATTATCGGGTCGTCGACCGGCTCGACCAGCCCGTATTTGGACTCGATCCGAACCCCGAAGGTGGCGTCCGCGTCTGGCCACCACCAGCCGCGCTGGTTGGCGGTCTCGCCGGCCGAATAGCTGACCCAGACGGTCGAGCCGGCTTGCGCGGCGGCCTCCAGCGCCCGGCAGCCGGGCGCGGTCACAGCTTTGGCCGAAGGCACGATGATCAGCGCCGCCGCCGGGATGTCGCCCGCGTCGCGGACCAGGGCGGGCGGCAGGTCGGCCAGTCTGGCCGCGATATAGGCCTCGCGCAGCGAATCGCGGATCGCCGGATTGTCGTCTTCGCCCCAGAACGGGCGCTCGGCCCCGAAGTACCCGCTGATCACCAGGGCCACCTCGGCCGGTGGCCGGTGGCCGCCGGTCAGCCCGATGGCGCCGACTCGTTCGGCGAACCGGGCCAGTTCGGCGAGGGCCGGTTTGGGCGCGCCGTCGACGCTTGTCAACCCGAAACCGAGTTCGAACGGCCGGTGGTCGTAAGGCTCTTGGTGGTCGAGGTCGAAGTCGGTGTTATTCCACGCCAGCCAACCCGTCACGCCGCCGGCCAGGGTCGAATAGAGGACTTGGCGGTAATAGGCGGCGGCGTTGTGGTCCGAGGCGAAGGAGCGGGTGACGCCGAATTCCTCGAGCACGACCGGGCGGCCGAACAGTCCGCACAATTCGGCGTTGAAGGCGGGGGTCAGATTCTGCCGCAATTGGTCGTCGCTCATGTGGTAGCTGTGGGCGCCCAGCCAATCGACCAGTCCGCTGGTCCAGGACAGGCGGAAGCCGTTGTCGATTCCGGTTACCTCGGGTCCCCAGGCGCCGTCGCCGAGCGAGACCGGCTGGGCGCCTCCGCCGGCCCGGACGGCGGCCACCATCAATTCGCCCCAGGCGCGCACGGCGTCGCCGTCGACCCTTTCGACCGGGTTCATCAGACCGCCGCCGCCGCCATAGAGGGGCATCTCGTTCGAGATCAGCCAGGCCGCGACGGCCGGATGGTCGCAAAACCGCCGGACCATCTCGGAGACGAACCAGGCCTGGCGCCCGACCATCCAGACGTCGGTGTAAAGGTCGCGTCCGCCGCGCCAAGACGGATCCCAGTTCTGGCCCGACATGTGGCCAACTATCAGAGTTGGGATAGTCGACAGGCCGATTTCGGCGTGCAGGTCGAGGAACTGTCGGAACAACTGGCATTTGCCGGCGTCGACCAGGTACGGGCGGGGATGGAAATCGGGCCAGAAGAAGAACGACCGCGTGACGGCCAGCCCGTGGTCGGCCAGTGTCCGCAACTCTTCGGCCACGATGTCGCGGTCGAACGAGCGCCACATGAAGGGCCCGCCGGCGCGCGACAAGAAGTTCACGCCGACCCATGCCTCTGGCAGCGATAACGCGGGCCTGTTGATCGGCGAAGTTGACATCGCGGACGCTCCCATCCTGTTTGCTCCGGACGGCACCCACCCTAGCGCGAAAACAGCAGCTCTGCAATATTTTCAATCAGTCGCCTTCGTCTGCTTCAGGCAATAGGCTGACCTGGTGGCAGGCGGCAAACCTCGCGGCCCATACGCCAAGTCCGCGGCCCAGCGAGAAAACATTCTGCGGGCGGCGCGGCGCGTCTTCGCCCGGCTCGGCTACAACGGATCGTCGATGCGCGGAATCGCCGAAGAGGCCGGAATGACTTTTCCCGGATTGCGACACCACTTCGCCACCAAAGACGAGCTGCTGATAGCGGTCTTGGCCCAACGCGACCAAGAGCACAGCGCCCAACAAGCCGACGCGCACGGCCGCGACTGGCTGGAGGCCCTGGCCTCGCTACTCGAACAGGTTCTCGGCGAGCCGGCCATAACCGAGATCTTCACCACCGTGTCGGCCGAGGCCGTCAGACGCGACCATCCCGCCCACCAGTTCTTCGTCAACCGCTATGAGCGCATCCGCGGCGAGTTCGTCCAGGAGTTGACCTGTGCCAGCGCCGAGGGTTCGCCGGTCTCCGCCTCACCCGAGCAGACGGCGATACTGGTGGCCGCGGTCATGGACGGCATCCAATTGCAATGGCTGCTGGACCAATCGGTCGACGCCAAGGGCGCCTTCGCCGAGTTCGTCCGCCTGCTCCGGACGGCCGGCCCGCGGCGGCCTTGAACGTCCCCGGCCGGCCGCCTTCGCCGCCGATCCGGGGGCCGTATGCTGATCCTGCGCCGTTCCGCGGCGGCGCTTGAGCCCTCGCCTGACCCAAAGAAGGAGTCCCGCTATGTCCGCGATTGCCCAAACCCCGCTTGGCGGACCCGCTCTACCGCAGGTCAGGCGGCTCGTCACCGAGTTGCCCGGACCGAATTCGCGCCGCTTGGCCGAGCGCATGGGCGCCTCGGTGGCCCCCGCCCTGACCAACCCGACCGTGCCGGTCTTCGCCCAGGCCGGCGGCGGCGGGGTGGTGGTCGACGTGGACGGCAATTCGCTAATCGACTTCGGTTCTGGAATCGCCGTGACCACAGTCGGGATCAGCCGGCCCGAAGTCGTCGCGGCCGTCCAAAACCAGGTCGCCGCGCTGACCCACACCTGTTTCATGGTCACCCCGTATGAGTCATATGTGGCGCTGGCCGAAAGGCTGGGGGCGAAATACCCCCAAGCGGCGCCCGGCGACCCGATCCGAGCCGCTTTCTTCAACTCCGGCGCCGAGGCGGTCGAGAACGCGGTCAAAATAGCCCGCGCCGCGACCGGCCGCGACGCGGTGGCGGTCCTCGACCACGCCTTCCACGGCCGCACCAATCTGACCATGGCGATGACCGCCAAAGCCAAACCATACAAAACCGGATTCGGCCCCTTCGCGGGCGAGGTTTACCGCCTGCCCGGCTCCTATCCGTACCGCGACCGCCTCAGCGGCCGCCAGGCGGCCGAGCGCTTAATCGCCCTGGCGGAGTCCCAAATCGGCGCGGCCAATCTGGCGGCGGTGGTGGCGGAGCCGATCCAAGGCGAAGGCGGGTTCATTGTGCCGGCGCCCGGCTTCTGGCCGGCCGTCGCCGAATGGTGCCAGGCGAACGGCGTCGTCTTAGTGGCGGACGAAATCCAATCCGGAGTCGCCCGGACCGGCGACTTCTTCGCGATCGAACACGAGGGCGTGGTCCCCGACCTGATCACAGTCGCCAAAGGACTGGCCGGCGGGATGCCTCTGAGCGGCGTGATCGGACGGGCCGAGGTTATCGACAAAGTCGGCCCGGGCGGGATCGGCGGCACCTACGGCGGCAACCCGGCCGCCTGCGCCGCCGCCCTGGCGGTCCTCGACGCGATCGATCGCGACGACTTGCGGACCCGCGCCTGCCAGATCGGCGAGATCCTTCACGCCCGGCTCGGCGTCATGGCGGCGGCCGATCCCCGGGTCGGCGACATCCGCGGCCGCGGCGCCATGGTGGCCGCGGAATTGGTCGACCCCCAAACCGGCCGACCGGACGGCGCTGTGGCCAAAGCGGTCGCGGCGCGCGGCATCGGACAGGGCGTCATAACCCTGACCTGCGGCACCCACGGCAACGTGATCCGGTTCCTGCCGCCGCTGTCGATCTCAGACGACCTGCTGCGCGAAGGCCTGGAGGTGATCGCGGACGCTTTGGCCGCCGTTTGAGCCGCCGCCGGGCGGTTCCGGCCGCCCGCCCCGCCGGGCGCGCCGAAAAAGAGCTTGCGACAGCCGCCGATGCCGTTAGCATTGGCTTGTTTGGGCGGGTTGCCGCGCCGTCGGCCACCGCCGCCTCGCCAACGCCGGCGCCAACTGAGAGGAACCGCGTATGAAACCGCTGCCTGTCCTGCAAAACTTCGTCAACGGCCAGTTGGTCGCGCCACGCGGCTTGGCGACCGCCGAAGTCGTCAACCCGGCCAATGAGGAGCCGGTCGCGTTGACGCCGTTGTCCGGTCCCGAAGACGTGGACGATGCCGTCCAGGCGGCCGCCGCCGCTTTCCAAACTTGGCGGCGCACAACGCCCGCGCGACGCCAGGCGCTGATGAACAAACTGGCCGACGCCATCGAGGCCCGAGCCGAGGACCTGGTCGAAGCCCAGCATCGCAACACCGGCCAGCCGCGGCCGGTCATCCGCGACGACGAGATCGGCGTGGCCGTGGACCATCTGCGGTTCTTCGCCGGCGCGGCGCGGGTGTTGGAGGGGATCGGCGCCGGGGAGTACGCCGAAGGGCTGACCTCGTACGCGCGGCGCGAGCCGCTCGGTGTCGTGGCGCAGATCACGCCCTGGAATTACCCGGTTTTCATGGCGATCTGGAAGATCGCCCCGGCGCTGGCCGCGGGCGACACGATTGTGCTCAAACCGGCGCCTTCGACGCCGGAGTCAACTGTGTTGCTGGCCGAAATCGCCGGCCAGATTCTGCCGCCGGGGGTTTTCAACGTGGTGCTGGGCGGCAATGAGACGGGCGCCGCCCTGGTGGCCCATCCGGTCCCGGCGCTGGTCTCGCTGACCGGCTCGACCCGCGCCGGACGCGAAGTCGCCAAGACGGCATCGTCCACGCTCAAACGCTGCCACCTCGAACTCGGCGGCAAAGCGCCGGCCGTCGTGTTCGCCGACGCCGACCTCGACGCCGCCGCCGAGACAATCGCCGTGGCCGGGCTGTTCAACGCCGGCCAAGATTGCACCGCCGCCTGCCGGGTGCTGGTCGAAGACGCCGTCGCGGCCGAGTTCACGGCCAAACTGGTGGCCCAGGCCGCCGCCGCCAAGACCGGCGACGCCGAAGACGACGAGGCCCTCTACGGCCCCCTCAACAACGCCGTCCATTTCGCCAAAGTGCTGGGGTTCCTGCGCGACCTGCCGCCCCACGCCAAGATCGAGACCGGCGGGCGCCGCCTGGGCGACCGCGGCTTCTTCGTCGAGCCGACCGTCGTCAGCGGCGTCCGCCAAGACGACCCAATTGTTCAGCAGGAGGTCTTCGGGCCGATCATCACCGTTCAGACGTTCAGCGGCGCGGACCAAGCCGTGGCGCTGGCCAACGACGTCGAATACGGCCTGGCCTCCTCGGTGTGGACCGGTTCGCACGCCACGGCCGCGCGGCTGAGCCGCGAACTGGATTTCGGCACTGTTTGGATCAACACCCATATCCCGCTGGTGGCCGAGTTCCCCCACGGCGGCTTCAAGTCGTCCGGTTACGGCAAAGACCTCAGCCATTACGCCCTTGAGGAATACACCCGCGTCAAGCACGTCATGTCGGCGGACTAGCGCGACCCGGAAACGGGCGCCGACAAATCCCTCGGCAGACAAGGACATAAAGGAGCGACTATGAGCGCCAAAAACAAGGACCGCCAGCTTTCGCAGAAGGGCTTGGCCAAAGGCTCGATCGGACTGATCGGCGCCATCGCCATCGGCATCTCCTGTATCGCCCCCGACTACACTATGACCGCCACCCTGGGCGGGGCGGCCGGCGAAGTCAAACAATTCGTGCCGTCGATTGTCTGGCTGGGCCTGGTGCCAATGCTGTTCGTGGCGCTGGGATACCGCGAGCTCAATCGCGCCATCCCCGATTCCGGCACCTCTTTCACCTGGGGCGCGCGGGCGATCGGGCCGCGGTTCGGCTGGATGACCGGCTGGGGGCTGATCGCCTCGACGATCGTGGTGCTGGCGTCATTGGCGCAGATCGCGGCCGTTTTCCTATTTGAGACCATCGACTGGGTGATCCGGCTGCTCGGCCCCAAAGACTGGTACGTGCTGACCGATCTGAATTCAAATCAGGTCTGGTTCAACGTCTTGGCGGTGGTCGCGTTGATCGTCGGGGCGACTTGGTTCTGCTATCACGACATCCAATTGACGGCGCGCTTCCAGTACGTCATGGTCGCCTTCCAGTTGGTCGCCGTGTTCATCTTCGGCGTCATCGCGGTGGTCAAACACAATAACGGTTCCGGCCCGGAATACGGCATGGACTTCTCCTGGGAGTGGTTCAACCCGATCGCCTTGATCACCCACCCCGGCCTGGACGTGTCGGCGCTGATCTCCGGGTTGACAGTGGCGGTGTTCATCTACTGGGGCTGGGACGTGGTGCTGACCATCACCGAGGAAACCAAGGACCCCCAGAAAACCCCCGGCCGGGCGGCCGCCTGGACGATCGTCTTGATCACCATTTACTACTTGTTCGTCGCCACCTCGGCGATCATGTTCGCCGGCGTCGGAACCGAGGAGTTGGGGCTGACCGGCGAACAGATCACCGACGGCGAGAACGTCTTCGCCGTGCTGGCGGTGCCGGTGATGGGTCAGAGCCTGGCCATTTTGGTGTTCCTGGCGATCCTGTCCTCGTCGCTGGCCTCGCTTGAGTCGACTTTCGTCTCGCCCGCCCGGACCATGCTGGCGATGGGGCACTACGGCGGGCTGGGCCGCCGCTTCGCCCGGACCTCGCGTTTCGCCACCCCCGGAACGGCGACGGTGGTGGCCGGCTCGGTCGCCGCCGGTTACTACGCCATCATGCGTCCAATCAGCGACAACGTTCTGACCGACACTATGTACACAACGGCCATTTTCATTTGCTTCTATTACGGGCTGACCTCGTTCGCGGCAGTCTGGTATTTCCGCCGGCAATGGTTCTTGTCGTTCCGCAACTTCTGGTTCCAGTTATTCTTCCCGCTGGTCGGCGGGCTGTTCTTGGCCTTCATGTTTGTCCACGAAGTGATCGCCTCGATGAGCCCGACCTACGGCACGGGCTCGAATATCAAGGGCGTCGGCCTAGTCTTCATCTTGTCGGTGGCGATCCTGGCGGTCGGCGTCGGCTTGTTGATCTACAACAACGTCCGCCGGCCGGACTTCTTCCGCCCGGCGACCACTTCGATTCCGGTCGGCGCGGCCGAGGGCAACGACCTCGATCCCCATTTCCACGCCCTGACCGATGCCGAATTGGATCGCGCCGGCGCCGGAGAGGATTTCGCGCCCAGGTGATTTGCCAAGGACCCGCCGGGTGACCCCCAACCCGCGGCCGGGGATTCGCGAGGACCCGCCCTTAGACCAGCCGCCATTTGTCGGCGTCCTGATTCAGGCGGCGCTGAGCGGCGAGGCCGCGCCTGGGCCGCGTTGGCTGCGCTTCCCGCCCAGGGGTCGGTGGCCCAGGCTGCGGGCGGTCGCCTGGCTGTTGGCCTTGGGCGGGCTGCTGGTGGCTGTCAGCGCCGAACTGTCCGCCTTCTCGCATGGCTTGGGCCAGCCCTGGGCCTGCGCGGCGGTCGCCGGCCTGACCGTCTGCCCGCTGTTGTTCTTGGGCCGCGCGCCATTGGTGACCTGGCGTTTGATGACTCTGGGCTTGGCCGGCGCGGCCCTGGTGGCCGGCCCGCCCGGCTCTTGGCCGTGGTCCGCCACCGGGCTGGCGCTCTACGGGGTGGTCTTGGTGATTGTCGCCGAGCGGGCGCAGCCGTCGCTGGTCATGGGCGTGTGGCTGTGGGCGGTGCTGGCGGTTTGGCTGTCCGCCCGGGGCGTGTCGCAGTGGCTGGTGGCGGCGTTGGCCGCCGGCCTGGGCGGCTTGGCGTTACTCGGCAACGTTCAGCGCGGGCGGGACGAGGCCCGCCAGCGCCTGGCCCAAACCAGCGCCGAACGGGACGCCGAATCGGCCCAGAAGGCGGTGCTGGCCGAACGCGCCCGGATCGCCCGCGAGTTACATGACGTTGTCGCCCACCACATGTCGTTGATCGCGATCCAGGCC
The DNA here is from genome assembly GCA_031278665.1 of Bifidobacteriaceae bacterium. Taxonomy (GTDB): domain Bacteria; phylum Actinomycetota; class Actinomycetes; order Actinomycetales; family WQXJ01; genus JAIRTF01. Next base: position 13,457 of record JAITKC010000065.1, read on the forward strand.
GAGGCGGCGGCGGTGCGCGAGCCAAACCTGCCCCCCGGCGCCCTCGCCTCGCTCGGCTTGATCCGCGACACCGCCCGCGAGGCGCTGGCCGAAACCCGCGGAATCGTCGGCCTGCTGCGCGGCGGCGAGGCGGCGCCCGAACGCGAGCCCGCGCCCGGCATCGGGCAAATCGAGACCCTTGCGGCCGGGGCCCGCACCTCCGGCATGGACGTCGCCCTGACGATGTCCGGGTTGACCGGCCGCCTGCCGGCCGCGACCGAGTTGACCGCCTACCGGATTGTCCAGGAGGCGCTGGCCAACGCCGCCCGCCACGCGCCGGGCGCGCCGGTGCTGGTCGCCCTGACCCAAACCGCCGACCGTTTGACGGTCGAGGTCGTCAACGGGCCGCCGGAGCGGACGAAGGCCGGCCCATGAGGATCTGCGGCGCGCTTCGCAAATGGGGGCGGCGTTGGGTTTTCACCGCCGCGCAACTTGGCCTGTCGGCGCTGGCCTGGGCCTACATAATGGTCTTCGCGGCTTCGATGCTGCTGATGGTGCTGATAGTCGGCTTGTT
>JAITKC010000125.1 GCA_031278665.1 Bifidobacteriaceae bacterium
GTCCACTCGACTGTGATCGGCGCCGGCCGCGAGACGTCGCCGAACAGGATCGGCGGGCGCACATAACGGCTGCCATAGGACTGCACCCAGCCGTTTTGGGTCGCCCAGAACCCGTCCAGTTGTTCGGCGAAGTACTGCACCATGTCGTTGCGCTCGGCCTCGCCGTGGACCAACACGTCCAGGCCGACCCGCTCCTGGGCGGCGACCACCGCCGCGATCTCGGCCCGCATCGCCGCCTCATATGCGCCCTGATCAAGGGCGCCGCGCCGCCAGGCCGCCCGCGCCGCGCGGACCTGAGGGGTCTGCGGGAAAGAGCCGATCGTGGTGGTCGCCAGTTCCGGCAGCCTGAGCACCTCGCGTTGCGCCGCCGCCCGCTCGGCGTAGGGCGTCGCCCGCCGCCCCGCCTGGCCGGCCAGCCCGGCGAGCCTGTCGCGCACCGCCGCCACCCGGGTCAGCGGCGAGTTTTGGCGGCCCGCCCGCGCGGCCCGGCCGCGCTCCAATTCCGCCGCGATCGCCTCCGGCCCCTCGGCCAGACCGCGCGCGACGGTCGCCGCCTCGGCCAGCTTTTGGCGCGCGAAGGCGAACCAGCCCGCCAGTTCGGCCGGCAGGTCGGCCTCCAGTTCGACGTCCAACGGCACATGTAAAAGGGAGCACGATGCCGCCACGTCCACCCGCGCCGCCAGGCCGGCCAGACGCCGGGCGCCGGCCAGCGCCCGGTCCAAGTCGGCGGCCCAGATGTTGCGGCCCTCGATCAGCCCGGCCACCAGGCGCTTCGCGCCCAAGCCGCCGAATGACGCCAGGGCGTCGAAGTTGGCGGCGGCCCGACCGGTGAAGTCGATCGCCAGTCCCTCGACCGGGGCGCCGGCGAGCACCGGCAGGGCTTCGCCCAAGCGGTCGAAATAGGTCGCGACCAGGATCGCCGGCCGCCGGCCGGCCGAACCCAGGCGCTCATAGGCCGCCCCGGCGCGCGCCAACACGGCGGCGTCCTGGTCCAAGACCAAACAGGGCTCGTCCAATTGCACCCATTCGGCGCCCCGGCGGCTGAGCTCCGCGAGCAACTCGGAGTACAACGGCAAGACGCTGTCGAGCAGGTCGATCGGGGCGAAGCCGTCGAACCCGGCCGCCGGTTTGGCCAGCAGCAAGAAGCTGACCGGCCCCAACAGCACCGGCCGGGTGACGACTCCGGCGGCCTTCGCCTCCTCGAATTCCTCCAGCGGCTTGGCCGGGTCGAGCCGGAAACGGCTGTCCGGGGTGAGCTCCGGCACCAGATAGTGGTAGTTCGTGTCGAACCACTTGGTCAGTTCGAGCGGCTCCAGGCCGTCGCCGCCGCGGGCGAGCGCGAAGTAGGCGTCGAGCCGGGAGGCCGGCCCGGCGGCATCGTGCGACGGCCGGAAACGTTCCGGAATGGCGCCGAGCAGCCAAGCCGTGTCGAGGACGTGGTCGTAGAGCGAGAAGTCGTTGGACGGGATCTCGCCCAGGCCGGCGGCGCGTAACTCCGCCAAACGCTCCAGACGCAATTCGCGGGCCGTCGCTTGAAGGCGCGCGGCGCTGGCGCGGCCCGCCCAATAGGCTTCGACGGCGCGTTTCAACTGGCGGTCGGCGCCCTGGCGGGGGTATCCGAGCACTGTGGCGGCGCAGGGGCTGGTGGTCATGGGGCTCTCCTTCGCGAGTCCATGGCACGCGGGCGGACGCCGCCGCGGCCGGAATTGGTCGCGTCCGGCGGCCTTCCCGCGCGGTCGTTGTGGCCGGCCCATCGGCGATGAGCCGCGCGCCGGCAGGTATTCGGACTTGGAGGCGTGCCTTGGCGCCTACTGGCCGTCGCTTCCCAGGTTCTCACCCAGTGCTTGCTTGTCCGGCGCCGCGAAGGGCCGGGGCGGACGGCGGTCGTTCCTCCTCACCGCTGCGGGGCAGTCCCGGATTCCCACCGGGTTCCCTGTTACCTCGCCCCCGCGCCGGGCGGGAGCGAACCAGCGCGACCGCCAGCTTAGGCCGGACCCGGCCGGCGGGCAAAACCTGTCAAGGCGCCGCCGGCGCCGCGCCCTAGCCGCTCAAGCCCACGCCGGACTGCACCGCCCTGGGATCGGTCGGGGCCTTGCGGCGCTTGCGCCCGATCCGCCTCAACAAATACCCATCCGGCGCCAGATATTCGACGTAGACCGGCGAACCCAGGGCGACGTGGCGCTGGGCGATCTCCCAGTCGTGGTTGCCCCGCCGCTGGCTGGACTGGCGAATCAAATGGCAGGCGCCGATCGCCTGGTCCTTCAGATCGTCGCCGTCCATCAGCCCGTAGCGTTTGCGCACCATTTGATATAGCGCCGGCCCGGACAAGACCAGCACCAGCCCGGCAGTCACGGTCAAGGTGAACCCCAAACCGTCGATCGCGGCTCCGAGCGCCGCGCCCGAGACCGCCGGGACGAGCGCGCCGATCGCCAAAGCCATCCGCCAGCGTCTGGTCATAAGTCACCAACCCACAAGCCATCGCAGCCAGAAGCCGAGCACCACGACCAGCACGCCGGCGATCGAAAGCAGTATCGAGTCGCGCAGCAGTTTGCCCCGGTTGAGCGGCAAACGGCCGACGGCCTCGCCGGTCTGGCCGTTGACGCCGAAATAATACAGTTCGCCGCCCGGCGCGATATAGAAAAGCACCCAGGCGGGCAGCAGCGTGTAACGGCGCCGCCATTCCCGAATCTGGCTCACACCCCATAACCTCAAGTCTCTAAACCGCCTGTCGCGCCCAAAGACGTCGGTCGCCAGCAGGCGTCGGCCCGCCAGGTCGACTTGATAGGCGGCCTCGGCCGCGACCTGCTCGAAGTCGAGATCGCGCCGCTCGGTTTGGAATCCGGCCAGGTATTCCGCTCTGAACGGCTCCTGCCGGGTCATATTCCAGGGCAGCAGCCGATTGATCATTTTGTCGGCGCGGCTGGCGCGGAGCGCCTCTTGGGGCAGATTCTCGACCTGGACCTCGCCCTCGCGCATGACATGGAAATAATGGTGGTGCGTCCGCCTGCCCGAGCCGGTCGAATAGTGCGCCGTGCCCTCCACCCGCAAATCGGCCCGCGCGTCGATCGCGAAATAGGGGAAATAGACCCCGTCGAGCCGGTCGACCCGCTCGCGGGAATAGAAGCCGGGGGCCACATATCGTTTCTTCGAAATCCAGGCGTCGAAAATCCTCAGCGCCTGGTCGGCGCCGATGGCGAATGGCACCACCGTGTCGGGCGCCAAATCCTGAGACAGTTGGCCGGTCAGCACCACCGGACTGTGGCAATAGGCGCAGAAAGTCGACGCCCGGGTGGCGGTGGCCGTGATTATCTGGGCGCCGCAGTTGCGGCATTCGGCCTGGCTAAGGCCGGACCCGGCCTCCCTCGCCGGGCCGGCCGCCGCCTCCGGTCGCGCCGCCGGCGGCGTCTGCCGGCGGCCGCTTTGCCCGATGTCGCCGGTCAGTCGGCCGTCGGCCGCTCCGCCGCCCGGCCCGCCGCCGACCGGCCCGCCGGCGTCCGGCCCGGGCGGCGCGAAGACCGAGCCGCAGGCGGCGCAGCGTTGAGCCCCGACGGCGGGGTCGAACGCCAGCGGCGAGCCGCAGTTGGGGCACTGAAAACTGACGCCCTGGCTCATCGGATAATCGCCTCGCCGGGAGTCGGCCTAGTAGAGCTGGCGCCCGCAGTTGCCGCAGACCTTGGTTCTGGGGGTCGGCGTGCCGCAGTCGGGGCAGAACCGGGGTCCTTGGGCGGGCGCCGCGCCCGGCTGCGGCGCCGGCGGGG
>JAITKC010000107.1 GCA_031278665.1 Bifidobacteriaceae bacterium
GGTTCCGGTTCCGGTTCCGGGTCCAGTTCTGGGTCGGGTTCCGGTGGCCAGGGCGGCGACGGCGCTTCGAAGCGCAAGAAGCGGGGCGGCAAGAAACACCGCAAGAAGACGTCCGATGCCGTCGGCGCGGATTCCGGTTCTGGCGCCGGTTCTGGCGCCGGCTCGGGGGGAGCTAGGGCCGGCGGCGCGCCGGTGCTGGCCGAGACCCCGCCGGCGGCGAAGGCCACTTTGGCCTCAATCGCGGCCGCGGCCGCCGCCTCGCGTGAGACCGCCGAATCGAAAGCGTCGGCTGGGCCGGACCAGGCGGCGACTGACCAGGCGGCGTCTGGCCAGTCGCGCTCCTGAGCCCGCGACCGGGCGCCGGCGAGGCCGGCCTTCACGGGCTCGGACGCCCGGCCGCGGCCGTCGCGGTCTTCTGCCCAGGCGGCGGGCGCTGGCCGGCCGCGGTCGGCGCGGGCGCGAGCGTCATCGGGCGGCGCGCCGATGTAGGATCGGCGGTTGATGAAGCCCCTCGACCCGCGACTGATCAGGCATGCCCGCGCCGCCCGCGACTACATGGCCTTGACGGCCGCGCTCGGCCTGATCATGTCGGTGGCGGTTGTCTTTCAGGCCGTGGTGGCCGCCAACTTGATCGGCGCGTTGGCGTCCGGCCGCGAAGTCGGGCCCGGTTGGCTGAGAAACGGGTTGATCGCCCTGGCCGGGATTGTGGCCTTGCGGGTCGCCGTCGCCTGGGCGCAGGAACGATTCGCCCACCGGGCGGCCACCGACACGATCGCCCAGCTCCGGGGGGCGGTGTTGGAGCGGGTGGTGGCGTTGGGGCCGCGCTTTGAGGCGGAAGGCGGGGCGGCCAAGGCGGCCCAGCTGGTCACCCGCGGGCTAGACGCCCTCGACCCCTATTTCACCCGCTACCTGCCACAGCTCCTGATGGTTGTCACGGTGACGCCGATTCTGCTGGTGGTGGCCGGATTCGTGGACTGGATCGCGGCTTTGATAATGTTCGCGACGATTCCCCTGATCCCGGTTTTCATGGTCTTGATCGGCCGGTTGACCGAAGCCTATTCGGCCCGCCGCTTGCGCACGATGACCCAGTTGGGCGCCCAGCTGATGGATTTGATCACCGGGCTGGCGACGCTCAAGGCGCTGGGGCGCGAGAAGGGCCCGGCCCGGCGGGTGCGCGAGTTGTCGCTCGCCCATCAAAAGGCCACTTTCGCGACCGTCCGCGTCGCCTTCCTGTCCGGCGCGGCCTTGGAGTTGATCGCCACCTTGTCGGTGGCGCTGGTGGCGGTCTCGGTCGGGTTGCGGCTCCAAGCCGGCCGCATGGACTTGACCGACGGTTTGGCCATCATCATGATCGCGCCCGAGATCTACCTGCCGCTGCGCAATGTCGGCGCCCATTTCCACGCCTCGGCCAACGGCCTGGCGGCGTCCAACCGAGCCTTCGACCTGTTGGCTTTGCCGTTGCCGCCGGCCGGCGCCCGTCCGGCGCCGGACCTGGCCGGGGCGACAATCGTCTTCGAGGGCGTCTCGGTCCGCGCCGCCGGCCGCGACTACCACGCCCCGGCGGACCTCGGCTTCACCTTGCCGCCGGCCAGTTTGACGGCCTTGACCGGCCCCAACGGGGCCGGCAAGTCGACGGCGGCGGCGGTCGCGCTGGGCCTGATCCGGCCCGACGGGGGCCGCGTCCTGGTGCGGCCGGCCGACGGCGGTCCGGCGCTCGATTTGGCTGAGATCGACCCGGCCAGTTGGTGGGCGCAGATCGCCTGGACCCCGCAACGACCGGTGCTGTTGGCCGGCACGGTACTTCAAAACCTGCTCGAGGACTACGACCGGACGCCGGAATTGACCGCCGATGTCGAGGCCGCGGCCCGCGCCGCCGCCTTCGACACGGTGGTCGCGGAGTTGCCGGACGGCTGGCAGACGCGGATCGGGCAGGGCGGGGTCGGCTTGTCCGTCGGCCAGCGCCAACGCCTGGCCTTGGCGCGGGCCTTCCTCGAGGCGAAGCCGCTGGTGATCTTGGACGAGCCGACCGCCCACCTGGACGCGGCCAGCGAGGCGAGAATCCTCGAGTCGATCGCGGCCCTGCCCGCCCAGGGCCGCACGGTGCTGTTGATCGCCCACCGACCGACGCTGATCGACCAAGCCCAGCGCTCCGTGCCGGTGGCTTCGGAAGCCTTCAGCGAGGCGACGCCATGAAGCGGCGCGGCGGATCGGCGAACGAAGGCCGGTCGGCGCCGCCGGACGAAAGCCGGTCGGCATCGGCGAACGAAGGCCGGTCGGCGCCGCCGGCGGGCCAAGGCGCCCAAGGCGGCGCCCACGCCGGCGAGGGCGGCCAAGGCGACGCCCCGGTTCGCCGGCCGCTGCGGCGGGCCGTCGCGCTGACCGGGCTGAAGGCCGGACAACTGGCGTCGGCCGTCTTCTTCGGCGCTTTGACCCAGGCGGCCTCGGTGGCCCTGGCGGGCGCCTCGGCCTGGTTGATAGTGCGCGCGTCGCAGCTGCCGCCGGTGCTGTCGTTGCAGGTCGCGGTGGTCGGGGTGCGGGCCTTCGGGATCACCCGGGGCGTCTCGCGCTACGTCGAGCGGCTGACCGCCCACCGCGTCGCCCTCAACGGCATGACCGAGCTGCGGGTGCGCCTCTACCAGCGCATGGCCGCGGGATCGGGGGCCGCCCAAGCGGCGCTCAAACGCGGCGACGTCCTCGCCCGCGTCTCCGGCGACATCGACGACGTCGGCGACTTGGTGGTGCGCGGGATCATCCCGGCCCTGGTGGCGGGCGTGATCCTGGTCGGGACCAGCGTCGCGGTGGCCTGCTTCCTGCCCGCCGCCGGCCTGGCGGTGGCGGCCTGCCTGGGCGCGGTCGCCATCGGCGGCCCGCTGCTGACCTTCCGGGCGGCGCGCCTGTCCGAGCTGATGGCCTCGGCCGCCCGCTCCGA
>JAITKC010000184.1 GCA_031278665.1 Bifidobacteriaceae bacterium
GGCGGCGCCAAGAGCCTGGCCCCGGCGGAGACCGCCAACGACTCCGACCCGGACGGGGCGGACGGGGGCGCGACGAGTGGGACAACCGGCGGCGGGGGGACCAGGGGCGCCGGCGCGGCCACGACCGGCCAGACGGGCGCGCCGGCCGGGTCCGCCGGAGACGACGGGTCCTATTTAGACGGGGTTGGCGGCGGCCAGACGGATTGGGGCGATCCGGCCGTGAGCGGCGACGCCGAGGTGGTCGTGGCGCAGGGCGATGCCGACGACCCCTCTTTGGCGATGGCCGCCGCCAGCCCCCAATCCATCCCGGCGCCGACGTCCTCAGCGGCTTTACCGCTCGCGACGCTGGGCGTCGGCGCCGGGATGCTCGTGGCGGCGATTCTCCCCCCGATCCTCGCCCAACGCTCCGGCCCGCCCCGCCGGCGCCTGCCCGATCAGCCGTTTAGCCCGGCCGGGGCCAGCCCGGACCCGCCGCGACCAGGAACGAGGCTCCCGTGAACCCGTCGCCGCCGCTCCCCCGGGAACGCGCCCGGCGCCAAGCCCGCCGCTTGGGCGCCGCCTGCCTAGTTCTGGCCAGCGCTTCCGCCGTGGGGCTGGCCGCTACGCCGGCTGACCTGGCGATGGCCGCCGAAAGTTCCGCCCTGACTGTCGCCTGGGCCGGCGGAAACGGCGCCGACCTGCAGCAATACCAGCCGAGCCGCGACCCGTCGAGCGCCTATTTCGAGGAGTTCAAGGACCTGGCGGTGACCGTGTCGCGCACCCGCGACCTAGTCGACGAGGCCGTGACCGTGACGGTCACGGGGATGCCGGGGCCCTCAGTCCGGCTGGCCGACTATTACGGCACGCCGCATTTGATGGGCGCGAACTTTATTCAGGCGATGCAGTGCTGGGGCGATCCAACCGACCCGCAGTTTTACAAGAATTGCCTCTACGGCGCCTGGTCCTACGGCTCATATAACGCGGCGGCCAGGCCGGATGTGGCTCCGAACGTCCTCATCCGCGGCGGCGACATCGGCCAGGACACGCCGTTCCGGGCGGTAACCGGGGCCGAGTACTCGTCGACGCATTCGGGGGTGCTGGGCGAGGAGACCGAGTTATTCCAGATCGTCGGAACCGAGACCACCAACGAGCGCTCCGAGATGGTGGACGCGGACGGGACGGCGCGGTTCTTATTCGAGATCCAATCATCCGACGCGCAGCCCTATCTGGGCTGCGGCGACCAATCCTCGGCCACCGGCACGCGCTGTTGGCTGGTGATAGTCCCGCGCGGGACGGCTCGCTCGCCGGATTCGCCGGGTTGCCCTCTGATAACCGCCCAAGACGGGGGCGCCCAGCAGAACTCGCCGGTCAACCCGGACTGCGACTACTGGTCGAACCGCCTGGTGGTGCCGCTCGACTTCCGGCCGACCGGCTCGGCCTGCCCGCCTGGGAGCGTGGAGCGGCTGGTGGCGGGTTCGTAGGCGGTCGGCGCGGCGTTTTCCTCCTGGCAGGCGGGCATCTGCCAATCGGGCGGCGACGCTTACGCCTTGAGCACTTCGTCCGATTCGGCGGTGCGTTCGCAACTGGTCTCCGGCATAGTCGCGATGGCGATCACGTCCCGGCCCCTGACCGGGGATTATCTGGCCGACGGGAGTGACGAGGAGGCTTTGGCGGCGGCCGAACTGGTCTACGCCCCGCTGGCGGTCACCAGCGGCGTGATCGCTTATCTGGCCAACGACGGCGGCGTCAAGCCAAGCCAACTGCGCCTCAGCCCCAGACTAATCGCCAAGGCTCTGACCCACTCCTACGCCGGCGAGGCGCCTTTGAACTACTACAGCGTCAAAGACGGCTTCGACTCGCGTTGGCTGGCGCCGGCGCTGACCAAGATGAGCGACGACCCGGAGTTTCTGGCGCTGAACCCGGAGGGGTTCGTGCCCCACGCCGGAACGCTGGTCGTGACCGGCCCGAACTCGGCCGACGGCATCGCCCAACTGTGGGCCTATCTCCAGGCCGACGACGCCGCGCGGGCCTTCCTGGCCGGCGAACCGGACAACGTCCGGCCCGGCGACGAGGCCAATAGCGGCATCACGCTAAACCCCTACTACCTGCCCAAGGGGCACCCCGACGCCAAAGTCCCGGCCTTGTACGAGGGCGAGTACCGGGACGTGGCGACCCGGACCGACAAACCGACTTTGCTGGCCGAACTCGACCAGAACGGCAACGCCAAGTCGCGGGAGGTCGGACTGACCTATGCCGACGGCTCGCCCCTGTGCCTGTGCGACGCCCCGGTCGACAGTTTCCTCAAGGCCGACGAGACGCAGCTGCCCCAGATGCTCAACCGGGGAACCCTGACCAACCAATACCGTTACGACATCCTGCAAATGCGGCCTTACGCCGCCTCCTTGGAGAGCGCGGCCAGGATGGTTTTCCGGGCCGACAACGGCTCCAAAACCGATTGGGACAATTCCAAGTTCAACGGCGCGACTATGGGCGCCTACGGCGCCAACGGCATGGCGGCCCAGACCTCGGTCTTTATGGCGGGTTACACGGACGGGTCCGGCGCGGCGCGCTACGGACTGGCGACGGCGGCGCTGGCGGCCCCGAACCAACCCGGCGTCTTCGTCCAGGCCGACCAGACCGGCCTGGCCGAGGCTTTGGCCGCCCAAAGTCCGAGCGGCGCGCCCGGAGTGGGCGTGACCGACCCGGCCGCCTTGCCGGCCGCCGCCTACCCCCTGACTTCGGTGTTATACGCGGCCGTCAACTTGGCGGCGACCGACCAGGCCGCCCGCGACCAGTACGCCGATTTGATCGAGTTCGTCGCCACCAGCGGCCAGACCCCGGGCAATGGCATAGGCGAGCTGCCGGACGGGTATCTGCCGCTGTCGGCCGAACTTCGCGACCAGGCGCTCGAGGCCGTTCAAACGATCCGCGACTACACCTCGCCGGACCAGCCGGACGATCAGGGCGACGATGACGCCGACCAGGGCGACGATGACGCCGACCAGAACGAAGACGGCGGCGACCAGCCGGACGACGCCGGCGACCAGTCCGATGACGGCGGCGAAGACCAGCCGGGCGATGACGCCACCCAGCC
>JAITKC010000213.1 GCA_031278665.1 Bifidobacteriaceae bacterium
ACACCCGACCCGGCAGGGCTGGGCCCGGCCCCGGGCAGGCCGACGCGAAACGCCTGGTCATCGGGTCGGGCCGGCCGGCGGCGGCGAACCGGCCGGAAAGCCGATGTCCAGAACCCCGCGCACGATGCCTTCGGCGCCGACGTGCGGTCACTTCTGGACATCCGACCCGGCGCAGCCCGGCCCGGCCTCGGTTGCCCCCAGCTCAGGCCAACACGCCGCACACCGAGAACTTTGCTTAAGCCCTGCCCGCCGGGCGGGCGCGTTGAGTAAGCGGCCGGTTTTCTGGCACAATTGCTGTTCGTATGTGTGCTTGAAGGACCCTCTCAACCGTCTAGCGCGCGACTAGCTTGCCGCCAAGGCGGCCCACCCCACGGGCCGACTGCGCGGCGGACACCCAACTAAGAACGCAAAGGAAGTAATCGCCGCCGTGGCTGTGAAGATTCGGCTCAAGCGCCTGGGCAAGATCCGGGCCCCCTACTACCGCATAGTGGTCGTCGACGCCCGCGCCAAGCGCGACGGGCGAGTTATCGAGGAGATCGGCAAGTACCACCCGACCGAGGACCCGTCCTATATCGAGGTCAAGTCGGACCGGGTGCAGTATTGGCTGTCAGTCGGCGCGCAGCCGACCGAGCCGGTCCTGGTCCAGCTAAAGCTGACTGGCGACTGGCAGAAATTCAAAGGCCTGCCTTACGAGGAGGGCACGTTGAAAGTTCCGGCCCGCCACGCCGCCCAGGCGGCCGCGGCCGCCGCCGTCGAACAGGCCGAGGCCGAGGCGCTGAAGAAGGTCTCGGCTCTCTCAGAGGCGAAGGCGAAGGCTCAGGCGAAGGCCCAGGCCGACGATGCCGCCGCGACGCCCGAGTCCGAGGGTTCGGCCGGCGAGGCCCAGGACGCCGCCCCAGCCGGGGATCCGGCGGATGCGTCGGCCGCGGCGCCCGAGTCCGAGGGTTCGGCCGACGATGCCCAGGACGCCGCCCCAGCCGGGGATCCGGCCGCCGAGGCGGGCAAGCCTGAGGCCGAAGCGCCGGCGGCCGAAGCCGCGCCGGAGGCCTGATGCTGGCCCGGGCGTTGGAGCATCTGGTGCGGGGGATCGTGGACGATCCCGAGGCCGTGATGATCCGCTCGCGCCGGGGGCTCCGGGGCGAGTTACTGGAGATCAGGGTCGCGCCGACGGACTTGGGCCGGGTGATCGGCCGCGGCGGGCGCACCGCAAGGGCGCTTCGAACCGTCGTCAACGCCTTGGCGAAGGGCGATGACGTGCGCGTCGATGTGGTCGACACCGACCGCCGCTGAGCGTCGGCCGGGGCCGTGGAAGTAGTCGTGGCGGTGGTCGGCCGCCCCCACGGGGTCAAGGGGGACGTGATGCTGGACATCAGAAGCGACCGGCCCGAGCGGCGGTTTGAATTGGGCGCCGTCTACTCGCCCGAACCGGCCGTCGTCCCTGGCCAGGTCGCCCGACCGGGCGGCGGACTGGCCGAGCGTCTGACGCTGAGCCGGTTTCAATCCCGTCCCGGACGGGTGGTGGCGGGTTTCGCCGAAGTGGCGGACCGGACCGGGGCCGAGTCGTTGCGCGGCGCCAAACTGCTGGCCGAAGTCGACCCGGACGAGGAGCCGGACGCCTGGTACCCCTCGCGACTGCGCGGAGCGGCCGTGACGCTGGCCGACGGCGCGCCGGTCGGCGTGGTCAAAGGCGTCGTTTCGGCGCCCGGCCAGGACCTCCTGGAAATTGTCCAACCAGACGGCTCGACGGCGCTGGTGCCGCTGGTCAAGGAGTTGGTGCCGGAGGTGGACCCGAACCGCGGCCGGATCGTCATCGACCCGCCTGAGGGCCTGGTGGCGGCCCGCCCGGAGCGAGGCGAAAATGCTGATTGACGTGGTGACTATTTTCCCGGAGTATTTGGCGCCGGCCCGGCTGTCGCTGCTGGGCAAGGCCGCCGATGCCGGAATTGTCCGTCTGCGCGTCCACGACCTGCGCGATTGGACTTCCGACCGGCACCGGACAGTCGACGACACGCCCTACGGCGGCGGCGCCGGGATGGTCATGCGGCCAGAGCCGTGGGGCCGCGCGCTGGACGATCTCTTGGCCCCGGCCGGCCCCGAGGCCAGGCCGGGGACGGCCGCCCTAGTCATTCCGACGGCATCGGGCGAGTTGTTCGCCCAAGACACGGCGGCGCGTTTGGCGCAAGCCGACCACTTGGTCTTCGCCTGCGGACGCTATGAGGGAATCGACGCGCGCGTCGCCGCGCACTATCGCGACCGGGTCGGCCTGGCGGTCGCCGAACTGTCGATTGGGGACTATGTGCTGGCCGGCGGCGAGGCGGCGGCGCTGGTCATAATCGAGGCGATCACCCGGCTATTGCCCGGCGTGTTGGGCAACGCCGAATCGCTGGCCGAGGAATCGCACGTCAAACCGGGGTTGTTGGAGTACCCGGTGTACACCAAGCCGCCGAGCTGGCGGGGATTGGACGTGCCAGAGGTCTTGACCTCCGGGCACCACGGCCGGATCGCCGAATGGCGCCGCGCCCAGGCGGCCGAGCGCACCCGGCGGATGCGGCCGGATTTGGCTGGCGGCGGCTTTGCGGCGCCGCCCGGAACGGTTGAGGGGTGAATATGTCGGCTCAGGCGTCGCGGCCGGATCTGCGCAACGTGGCCATTGTGGCGCATGTCGACCACGGCAAGACCACCTTGGTGGACGCGATGCTCTGGCAGACCGGCGCCTTCGGCGCCCATGAGCATGTGGCCGAGCGGGCGCTCGACTCGGGCGACTTGGAGCGCGAAAAGGGCATCACCATCTTGGCCAAGAACACCGCCGTGCATTACCGGGGGCCGGCCGCCGGCGAGGCGCTGGCCGCCGCCCGCCCCGACGGCGGCGGGACCGGAACCGGGACCGGCGGCGGGACCGGAGCGGGGGCCGGGGCCGGAGCCGGGGCCGAGCGGGCGGCATCGGGCATAACTATCAACGTGGTCGACACCCCCGGACACGCCGACTTCGGCGGCGAGGTCGAGCGCGGGCTGTCGATGGTCGACGGCGTGGTGCTGCTGGTCGACGCCTCGGAGGGGCCGCTGCCGCAGACCCGGTTCGTGCTCCGCAAAGCCCTGGCGGCCGAACTGCCGGTCATCGTGGTGGTCAACAAGGTGGACCGGCCGGACGCCCGGATCGCCGAAGTGGTCGGCGAAACCACCGACCTGCTGCTGTCGCTGGCCGGGGACCTGACCGAAGACGATCCGTCGCTGGACTTGGACCATGTCCTCGACTTCCCGGTGGTCTACGCCTCGGCCAAAGTCGGCCGCGCCTCGCTGACCGCTCCGCCGGACGGCCAACTGCCGGACGGCGAGGACTTGGAGCCGTTGTTCCGGGCGATTGTCGAGACTATCCCGGCGCCGACTTATGACCCGGCGGCGCCTCTGCAGGCCCATGTCACCAACCTCGACGCCTCGCCGTTCCTCGGCCGGTTGGCGCTGCTGCGGCTGTACAACGGCGAACTGCGCAAAGGGCAAACGGTCGCCTGGGCGCGCCAAGACGGGTCGCTGTCGAATGTCAGGATCACCGAGTTGTTGGCGACCGAGGCGCTCGACCGCGTGCCGACCGAGCGGGCTTGGGCCGGCGACATCGTGGCGGTGGCCGGCATTGGCGACATCATGATCGGCGACACTTTGACCGACCCGGACGACCCCCGCCCGCTGGCGACCATCCAAGTCGACGAGCCGGCCATCGCCATGACCGTCGGCATCAACACCTCGCCCCTGGCGGGCAAGGTCAAGGGCCACAAGCTGACCGCCCGCCAGGTCAAGGACCGGCTGGACCGCGAACTGGTCGGCAACGTCTCGTTGCGGGTGGCGGCGACCGAGCGCCCGGACGTCTGGGAGGTCCAAGGTCGCGGCGAGTTGGCCCTGGCCGTGTTGGTCGAGCAGATGCGGCGCGAGGGCTTCGAGTTGACGGTCGGCAAGCCGAGGGTGGTCACCAAAACCGTCGACGGCGAGTTGCTGGAGCCGATGGAGCGGATGACGATCGACGCCCCGGATGAATATCTTGGCGCGATCACCCAGTTGATGGCCGCCCGCAAGGGGCGCATGACGACTATGGCGAACCACGGCTCGGGCTGGGTGCGGATGGAGTTCGTGGTGCCGGCGCGCGGGCTGATCTCGTTTCGGACGCAGTTCCTGACCGAGACCAGGGGCGCCGGCATCGCCTCGTCGATCGCCGAAGGCTATGAGCCGTGGTTCGGGCCGATCGAGTTGCGCCTGACCGGTTCGATGGTGGCCGACCGGCCGGGCGTGGCGACCGCCTACGCGATCACGGCGTTACAGGAGCGCGGGGCCTTCTTCATCGCCCCGACCGAAGAGGTGTACGAGGGCATGGTGGTCGGGGAGAACCCGCGCGGCGAGGACATGGACGTCAACATCACCCGCGAGAAGAAGTTGACCAACATGCGCTCGTCGACCGGCGACGAACTCGAGCGCCTGACCCCGCCGCGCCGCCTGACCCTGGAGGAGTCGCTCGAGTTCGCCGCCGCCGACGAATGCGTCGAGGTCACCCCGGAGGTCACGCGCATCCGCAAAGTCGAGTTGTCGGCCGAGTCGCGCGCCAAAGCCCGCGGGCGGGCCAAACGCGAAGGCCGAACCGGCGCCTGATATGGCCCGGACCGTGCTCAAGGCGCTTGGCTGCGGCCTGGCCGCCGTCTTGGCCACCCTCCTGATGGGGATCTGGCACCGGGCGGTGGTGACGCTTGGACCCCTCGACGCCTTTCCGTTGGGACTGGTCCTGGGCTTGCTCGGGGTGTTCGGCTGGGCGGTCGCCGCTCGGGCGCTGGCCGGCGGGGCCGGCGCTTTCGCGGCCGCCGTCGGCGCCTTTGTCGCCTCGCAGGCCGCCGCGCTGCCCGGGCCCGGCGGCGATCTGCTGATCCAGGGCGACGTGACCGGCTTCGCCTGGGCCATCGCCGCGCCGGTCGCCGCCATGGCGGCGTCGTTCCTGCCGCGGTCGTGGTTTCGCCGCCTTAGTCGGGGTGATCGCTGAGCCGGCCGCGCCCGGCCCGCCCCGGTTCGCCACGGACGCGTCAAACGCCGACTTAGAATGGCAGTTGGCCCAATGACTTGGAGGTTGCCAGGTGGAGGACGAACTGCGAGAAGGCGCGGAGCCGGCCGCGCCGGCCGACGGCCCGAAATCCGAGCGCCCCGGCGGCGACGAGTTCGGCGATCCGTCCTTCTCCGAACCGCTCGATTTACTAGCCGAACGCGCCCTTCGGTCCTCGTTCGAACCGGACCCCGGGGACCGCTGGGAGACCGGCCGGCCGAGCGCCCCGCCGCCCCGGTTCGCGCCCTGGCCGGCCCCGCCGGCCAAGTTCGGCGCGGAGGCGCCGCCGCCGCCCGATGCCGCGGGGCCGGTCGCCGCTGAAACCGACCCGCCCTGGCTGGCCGATTCGCCGCCGCCGGGCGCCGATTCGCCGCCGCCGGGCGCCGGGGCGCCGGACGGCGACGAAGCCGACGGCATCGGGGCGGACACCGCCGAGCAAGCCCCGGTCCAACCCGACGGGCGCCCGGCCGGGCCGCGCCGAATCTCGGTGCTCGCGGCGTTGGCGCCGACGGACCGACCGGAGACCCGGACGGCGCCCGGGCGGACGCCGGCAGGCGCGCTCGGATTCGACGCCGAGCCGGCGACCGGCGAACTGCCGGTCGTTTTCCCGCCGGTCGGGCGCGACGACACAATTCCGCTGCCGGTCGGCAAATCGGGCCGCCCCCGCCGGCCGGGGCGGACCGGGCGGCGGCGTCTGGCCCGCTGGATCGCGCCGGCGGCCGCGGTTTTGGCGCTGGCCGGCGCCTACGTCGGGGCGAGTTACTACTACGCCGAGCGCGTGCCCAAGGCGGCGACTGTCGCGGGCGTCGAGATCGGCGGCTTGACCAGCCAAGAGGCGGTCGAGCGGCTGCGCCGGGAACTGGACGTGAAAGCCGGCGAGGCGGTGTCGGTGACAATCGGGGACGCCGAGGCGTCATTCGACCCAGTGGTCGCCGGCCTCGGCTACTCGCCGGAGGAGACCGTCGCCGCCGTGACCGGGCTGAACTTCAACCCGGCCTGGTTGTGGCGCCAGGTCGAAGGGCTCGGCGCCCTGAGGCCGTATCTGGTGGTCGACCACGCCGCTTTGGAATCCCATGTCGCGGACCTGGCCGCGCAAACCCGGCGCGAGCCGGTCAACGGCACGGTGACGGTCGCCGGCGGCGAAGTCGCCACCACCGAGCCGGTCGCCGGCTTGGAACTCGACACGGCCGCCGCGGTCCGCCAAATCGAGGCCGACTACCTGGTCAAAGCCGGGCCCTGGCAGTTGCCGGTGACGCGGTTGGCGCCCCCGATCGACCAAGCGGACATCGACCAGGCGGTCGCGGCGATCGCCAATCCATTGCTATCCGGTCCAGTCGCGGTCACCGTCGCGGACGCCGGCGTCGAACTGCCGGCCGACGAGCTGGCGACCGCCGCGCTGATCGGACCGGACCTGGGGAACGCTGAAACCCTGGCCCTGACCTGGGATAAGGAATTGCTTTCCGGTTTGGTGTCGAAGCGTCTGCCGAGCGGCGTGGAAACCCAGGCGGAAGACGCGCGCTTCGCCTTCGTCGACGGTCAGCCGGTCATCGAGGACGGGCGCCCCGGCTCCCGACTCGATCCCGACCAGTTGGCCCAGGCCGTCACAGCGGCGGCGTTGGCGGCTGGCGACGAGCGGCGGGCGGCGGCCGAACTAGTCGAGGTGGACCCGGCCGCCGGTCGCGCCGAACTGGAGAAGATGGGCGTGACGCAGATCGTCGCCCGGTTTGAGACACAGGCGACCAACAGCGCCGACCGGACTAAGAATCTCCGCAAAGCCGCCGAAATCGTCACCGGCACGCTGGTGCGGCCGGGCGAGACGTTCTCGCTCGACCAGGCGCTGGGCCACCGAAGTTTGGAGACCGGCTGGTTCAACGCCGGGGTGGTGGTGGCCGGGGTGTCCCAAGACGGCATCGGCGGCGGCCTGTCGCAGTTCTCGACCACCCTCTACAACGCCGCCCACCTGGCGGGTATGGTCGATGTGGCGCACCAGCCCCACGCCAACTACTTCTCGCGCTACCCGATGGGCCGCGAGGCGACCTTGTGGGAAGGCCAGATCGACAACCAGTTCAAGAACGACACGCCGTACGGCGTGGTCCTGCGGGCGGGCGTCTCGGACTCGCTCAAAGTCTGGGTCGAATTGTGGTCCACCAAGTACTGGACGGTCGAAGCGGCGATCGGCCAGCCCTACTCCTATGTGGCGCCGCGCACGATCGAGTCGACTAAGAGCGATTGCCAGCCGCAATCCGCCGGTTCCTCCGGCTTCCAGGTCGATTATTGGCGCCTCAAGACCGACCCCGACGGCAACGCCCAAGAGAGAGAGACCTGGCACTGGCGCTACGACCCGATGAACGCCATCGTCTGCAAGCCGCCGGCCTCATCCGGCGGCTAATCGGCTGGGGGCCGGGCGGTCCGGGTTTGTCGTTGACGCCCGCCGGGGAGCCTGGCGCCCGGCGGTTCGGCGGCCCGCGCCGGCGGGGTGATCAGATGGGCGATGGCGATTTCGCGGGCTTCGACGCGGCGCAACCGGCCGTCGCGGTGGCGGACCGCGACGTGTTCGGCGCCGGCTTCCTCGAGGCGGCCGACGACATCGGCGTAACCGCCCGCGGACAAGCGCCGGCGGATGGTCACGCGCGAGCCGAGCGGCCACGCCAACCAAACTGGTTCAGCCATGCCGGCAATTAAAGCGCCTCGTCCGGAACGCGGAAACGCGCCGCCGGGCGGTCGCGCCCGAGTCCGGGCCGCCGGCCGCCGGCCGTCGCGCCGACCCGGCCACTAGGCTTGGGTGCCGTGACGTACGTGATAGCCGAGCCCTGTGTCGACGTCAAGGACGGGGCTTGTGTTGACGAATGCCCGGTGGACTGTATTTACGAGGGCGTCCGGTCGCTTTACATCCATCCCGACGAGTGCGTCGACTGCGGCGCCTGCGAGCCGGTCTGCCCCCAGGTGGCGATCTTCTACGAAGACGATCTGCCGTCGGAGTGGTCGGGGTTCGCCCAGGCGAACGGCGACTTCTTCGCCGAAATCGGCTCGCCCGGCGGGGCCGCCAAAGTTGGGCCGCTGCCCTATGACGCCAGCCTGGTGGCGCTGTTGCCGCCGGCCGGGTGAGGCGGCGGCCGAAGATGGGATTCGACGCGGGCGCCTTGCCGCCTTTCCCCTGGGATCTGCTCGAACCGCACAAGCGCCGGGCGGCCGCCTATCCGGGCGGGCTGATCGACCTGTCGGTCGGCACGCCGGTCGACCCGACGCCGCCGGTCTTGCGCGAAGCCCTCGAGGCGGCCTCGGACGGGCCCGGCTATCCGCCGACTATCGGGACGCCGGCGCTCAGACAGGCGATCGTGGACCATTACGCGTCCGAACGCGGCGTGCCCGGTCTGTCGCTGCGGGGGGTG
>JAITKC010000244.1 GCA_031278665.1 Bifidobacteriaceae bacterium
CCTCGGCCAGGAATTTGACCTGGCCGTTGATCTCCACGGTGCAGGCCGAGGCGACCGGCACCATGGTGTCGCCGTGCGAGCCGAGGGTCAGCGTCTTGACGGCCCCCACCGGCAGGGCCAGTTTGTCGGCCACGAAGTAGGTGAAACGGGCCGTGTCGAGCACGCCGGCCTGGCCCATGACGCGGTGGTGCGGGAACCCGGAGGCCAGTTGCGCCAGCGTGGTCATCTCGTCCAGCGGATTCGACACCACGATGATGACCGCGTTCGGGGCGTATTTGGCGATGTTCTCGGCCACGCCCCGGACAATCCCGGCGTTGACCCCGAGCAGGTCCATCCGGCTCATGCCCGGCTTGCGGGGCACGCCCGCCGTGACCACGACGACCTCAGAGTCCTCGATCACCTCGTAGCCCTGGCCGTCGGCGGTGGTGGTCTTGCCGACCACCCGCGTCTCGAAGCCCTCGACCGGCCGCGAGGAGTTCAGGTCCAGGGCCAATCCCTCGGACCAGCCGTCCCGGATGTCGGTCAGAACGACCTCGTCGAAAATGTCGTACTCAGCCAAGCGCTGAGCGGTGGTCGAGCCGTAGAACCCGGCTCCAATGACGGTAGCTTTACCGCTGCGTGCCATAAGCGATACTTCTTTCTGGTCAGAGTTTTGACTACGAGGGCGTCAACGCCTCGACCAAGCATAGCCGGGCAAAGGTCCCCGCCCGCGCCCAGGCGTCAGTGGAAGAAGTGACGGGCGCCGGTGAAATACAAGGTCACGCCGGCCGCCTCGGCCGCCGCGACGACGTCTTGGTCGCGGATCGAGCCGCCGGGCTCGACAATCGCCTTGACACCGGCTTTGACCAAGACTTCCAGCCCGTCCGGGAAGGGGAAGAAAGCGTCCGATGCCGCCGCCGCGCCTTCCGCTCTCGCCTCGCCCGCGCGCGTCACGGCCAGGGCGGCCGAGTCGACGCGGTTGACCTGGCCCATGCCGACGCCGACCGAGGCGCCGTCTTTGGCCAGCAGAATGGCGTTCGATTTGACCGCCCGGCAAGCCTTCCAGGCGAACGCCAAGTCGGCCAGCGTGGCCGGGTCGGCCGGCGGGCCGGCCCGCAGCTCCCAGTTCGCCGGGTCGTCGCCCGGCGCCTGGAAGGCGTCGCGTTCCTGAAGCAACAGGCCGCCGCCGATCGCCTTGGTTTCGAGGGCCGCCAGCGGCTCGCCGGCCAGCCGCAGAATCCGCAGACCCTTCTTGGTTCTAAGGATTTCGAGGGCCTCCGGCTCATAGCCGGGCGCCACTATCACCTCTGTGAAGACCGGCTTGACCTGTTCGGCCATGGCCAGGGTGACAGTCCGGTTGGCGGCGATCACGCCGCCGAAGGCGCTCAGCGGGTCGCAGGCGTGCGCCTTGCGATGGGCCTCGGCGATGTCGGCGCCGATGGCGATGCCGCACGGATTGGCGTGTTTGACTATGGCCACGGCCGGCTCGTCGAAATCGAGCGCGGCGCGGCGCGCGGCATCGGCGTCCTGGTAGTTGTTGAAACTCATCGGCTTGCCGCCCAGTAACTCCGCGCTGGCCAGCCCGCGCGCCCCGGAGCCGCCGCTGACCTCGGTGAACACCGCCGCGGCCTGATGCGGGTTCTCACCGTAGCGCAGTTCGCCGGCAAGCCGGTAAGTGGTGGCCCGCCAAGCCGGCAGGCCTTCGGCGGGCGCCAGCGTCGAGGTCATCCAACTGGCCACGGCGACGTCGTAGTCGGCCGTGTGGACAAAGGCGTCGCGGGCCAGCTCGCGGCGCTGGCGAAGTGTGAACCCGCCCGTCGCCAGGGCCTCGGCCACCCCGGCGTAGCGCGCCGGCGAGGTCACGATCGCCACGCTGGGATAGTTCTTGGCCGCCGCCCGGACCATGGTGGGCCCGCCGATGTCGATCTGCTCGACGCACTCGTCCGGCCCGGCCCCGCTGGCCACAGTCGCGGCGAAGGGGTACAGGTTGGCCACCACCAAGTCGAACGCTTCGACGCCGAGTTCTTGGAGCTGCCGGGCGTGGGCGGGTTTGCGCAGGTCGGCCAGGATGCCGGCGTGGACTTTGGGGTGCAGGGTCTTGACCCGGCCGTCCAGGCACTCGGGGAAGCCGGTCAGGCGTTCAACCGGGGTGACTTGGACACCCTGGGCGGCGATCGCTTTGGCGGTCGATCCGGTCGAGACGATCTCGACGCCGGCTTGGCCGAGCGCCCGGGCCAGGTCTTCCAGCCCGGTCTTGTCGTAAACCGACACCAGCGCCCGCCGGATCGGCCGGCGGTCGTCCCCGTCGCGGCCACCGGGCACCGCATCGGCGGGCGGGGCGGCGGCATCGGCGGGCGGGGCGGCGGCATCGGCGGCAGTGCGAGGTTGGTCGAACGAACTGGTGGTCACGGCGGAGCCTCCTGGCGGCTTTGGCGGTTGCGTGCGCCCAGGCGAGCGGCGAACGGTTCGATCGTTGTGGCCGGACCACTTCCCGATGGTGCTCCACCTCGTTTCGCCAGTCGCGGTCCGGGACCGCCGCCCAGTCTACCCGCCAGGCCCGCCAGCCACAGGCCGATCCCGATGCCGGCCAAGTCGGCCGCCACGTCCCAAGGGTCGGCCGAGCGGCCGGGTAGCGCCAACTGGATCAACTCGCTGGCCACGGCGTGGGCCGCGAACAGGCCCGCGACCAACGCCTTGCGCCGGCTGAGGGCCGCCCACAGGCCGGCCGCCAGCGCGAAAGACAGACAATGGGCCAATTTGTCGGACAGCGGAAAGGCGAAGCCGGCGGCGACTGGCAAGGCCGGGGCGTAGAGCATGACCAACTGCCCGGCCACCGCCAACCAAGCGGCGACCAGCGCCAACGCGCGTGTTGGAGCGGGCTGAGGCATTCCGGCAGCCTACAACGGCGGCCGAATCGACTGGTCGGCCAGGGCGGCCACCGTCTCAATCAGGAGCTGGCGCTCGACCGCTTTGATGCGTTCGTGCAGCGAGGCCTCGGTGTCGCCGTCGCGGACGGCGACCTGGCGCTGGGCCAAGACCGGGCCGGTGTCGACGCCGGCGTCAACCCGGTGGACGGTGCAACCGGTCACCGCCACTCCGGCGGCCAGAGCCTCGCGGACGGCGTGGGCGCCCGGGAAAGCCGGCAGCAGGGCCGGATGCGTGTTGATCGTCCGGTCCCCGAAGCGATCCAGGAAATCCGCGCCCAAGATGCGCATGAAGCCCGCCGAGACCACAAGGTCGGGCCGGAAAACCGCGACCGCCGCGGCGAGCGCCCGGTCCCATTCCCGCCGGTTGGCGAAATCCGCCGGTTTGACTGTGAAAGTGGCCACGCCGTGGCGCCGGGCCGCGTTCAGGGCCTCGGCCGGACGATCCGCTCCGAGCGCGACGACCCGGGCCGGGTAATCGGGCCGCTTGGCGGCGACGATCAGCGCTTCGGCCAAACTGCCGAGGCCGGAGGCGAGGATCACAACGCGCAAACTCACCGGCCCACCCTACCCTTGCGCCGGCCGCGCCGGCGTGGCACCGGGGCCACGGTCCCCGCGCAAGGCCAGGCCGCCCCCAAAACAGCGTCCAGGTGTCCGCAGAGCCCGGTCGCGCCCGCTGCCGCATTCGGGTCGGGGCGCTGAGACGTTGGCGGACGCGAACAGTTTCCGCTTCCCGATCCACCAGCGGGCCAGGATGCCGAAATCAGTCGCATTTCGGCCCGGAGCCTCCGGGTCGGCACGCAGGGAGGGTGTGGTCAAAACTCGCCCGCCGATGCAGTTTTCGCGTCCGGGGGCGGGTTTGGACCCCGCGCCCGGCCGGGAACCCGGCCGGCTTGGCCTAGGAGGTCGGCGCGGGGGACAATGGCCTGATGTCCAACAGCGACTCGCCGCCCAAAGGCGATCTCCCGGCCGGATCAGCCACGCCGCCGGCAGCGCCACCGCCGAACGCACAGGCACCGAACGCGCAGCCGCCGGACGGGCGGGAGACCAGCGCACCACCGCCGAACGCACCACCGCCGAACGCACAGGCACCGAACGCACAGCCGCCGGGCACACAGCCGCCGGGCACAGAACGGCTGGCGGGGCAGTCGTCGGACGCGCCGGCGGCGAGCGGGCATTCGGCGGGCGGGCGGACCGGCGGCGGACGGCGGGGGACGCGGGGCGAGAAGGACCGGGCGGCCCGGCGCGCGCAGTTCGAGCGGGAGTTGCGGGCGCTGACCCCGGAGCAGAAGAAGAGCTTGATGCGGGTCAACCGGCATGTCTTCGGATTCGGCGCGGCCGCGCTGGCGACAATGATCGGCCTGACGCTGCCGCTGCCCTGGCCCGCTCTGGGCCTGGCGGCCATGGCCCTGGCGCTGGTCTTGGCGATCAAAGGGATCGTGCTGGCCCGGCGCACGCCGATGGGCAAAGGCGTGATCGTCTACTTGGCGATGGGGATTGGGTTGCTGGCGACATTCGCGCTCTATTCGATCCCGCTCCTGGTGACCTGGGCGGACCAGTGGGAATACCAGCAGTGCCGGAGCCAGGCCCTGACGATTGAAGGCGAGGACGCCTGCCTCGCCCGCTTCGAGGAGGCCGCCAAGTCCGATTGGGCCACAATCCTGCGCCAACTGCGCCAATGACCGCGCGGCCGCCAAGCGGCGGCTCAGCGGCGGAGCCGGGACTCCACCAAATCGGTCAGCGCGTCAAGCCAGGCCGGATGGTCGTTCAAACAGCGGTGGCGGACAAACAAGCCGTCCGGATTCGCGGCCAGGAAGGTGCCTTTGTTGAGCAAGTCGATTTCCTCCAGCGTCTCCAGGCAGTCCGCCACGAAGCCGGGGCAAGCCACATCGACGCGGCGGACGCCCTGCGAACCCAACCGCGCGACCGTGTCGATAGTCGCCGGGGTGAGCCACGGCATCGGGCCGAACTTCGACTGATAGGTGACAAGACACTGGTCGACGGTCAAACCGAGGCGCTGGCGGACGGCCTGCGCGGTTTGCTCGCACTGGCCGCGATAAGGGTCGCCGGCGCGGTCCAGCGACACCGGGATGCCGTGGAAGGACAGCAGCATTTTGTCGCCGGCGGCGAAGTCGGGCCGGCCGTGGCGCTCCCAGGCCTCTTCGGCCCGCAGGGCCAACGCCTCGATATAGCCGGGCAGAGTCGGATAGGAATGGACCAGGGAATACTCCAACTGGTGGATTGAGCGCAGCGCGTAGCGGGCGACCTCGTCCATGATCGAGGCGACGGTCGGCACCGAATACTGCGGGTAGAGCGGCACCACCAGCACGCGGGCCACGCCCTCGTCGCGCAGCGTCTCCAACAGCGAGCGCACCGCCGGCCGACCGTAGCGCATAGTCGGCTCGACTCGGATCGGCTCGCCCAGGCGTTCGCGCAGGCGTTCGGCCACGCCTTTGGCCTGGGCGGCGGTGTAGACCGCCAGGGGCGAGCCCTCCTCAAGCCAAATCGAACGGTACTTGGCGGCCGCGCGGGGCGCCCGAAACGGCAGCACAACGGTCTCCAAGACGCCGCGCCAAATGAAGGCGTGCAAGTTGACCACCCGCTTGTCGGACAGGAACTGGCGCAGGTAGCGCCGCACGTCGCGAGGGGTCGGGGTGTCGGGGGTGCCGAGATTGACCAGCAGCACCGCCGTGCCCGCGCCGGGCAAAATCATAGGCTTACCTTACCCGCCACGACCGCGCCGACAGGCCGGCGCCGACAACCGCCCCGCCGCCCAATTCCAGCCAGAGCCAACCGGCCAACGGCCAAAACGGCGCGCCGACTTCGGTCAGCCGGCCCGGGCCGCCCGCCCCGCCGGCCAGCGCCGCCAAACCGGCCAGCGCCGCCGCCGCCAGCAGCCCCGTCAAACCGGCCGCGATCAAGGCTCGCCACCAACCGGCCGGCAGTTGGCGGCCCGCCAGCCAGCCGGCGATGACGCCGGCGGCCACCGGCGCCGCGATCACCGCGCCGGCGAACCCCGGCGGGGCGGTCGACGGCAACAGCCCGAGCAGCGGCAGGGCCGGCTCGACGCCGCCGACGGTCGCAAAAGGCGAGAACTCGGTGCCGGCGCCGACCGCGAATCCGGGGCCGGCCAGGTAAGCGATCAACCAGGCCAACAGATTCGGCAAGAGCGCCAAGCAAAGCGCCGCCAGGGCGATCCCGCCGACAACGCCCGGTTGAAGCGACTGGAAAAGTTCGGCGAACCGCCCCCACCCGCCAACCGCCAACGCCGCCGCCAAGGCCAGCGCGGCGGCCAGCACCAGGCCGGCGGCGATCGCGGCCGGCCGCAAGGCGACCAGCACCTCGGCCGGCGTGTGGTCGACCAGCCAGGAGCGCGCCCGGCCGGCCAGCCGCTTGTCGCCTGAGCGCCCCGGGCGCGCCGGGCGTCCAGCCCAGACCAGGCCGACGGCCGCCGCGCCGGCCCCGCCGATCAACGCCAACCAGGCGGCGGGCCGAGCGTCATCGGCCAAGACGTAGCCGAAAAAGGCGTCGACCGCCAAGAAGCCGAGCATCCCGCCGCCCAACAGCGGCCAACCGCGGGCCGACGTCACCCGCGACAGGGCGGCGCAGGCGAGAGCCGAAACCAGCGGAATTCCGAGCGGGCTGACGGTGACGACCGCCCGGACGGCCCCGGTCCCGATGGCGGTCCAACCGAAGTGCCCCAAAACCCACAGGTCAGAGCCGAAACGGGCGGCGTCCGCCCACGACACCCCGGCGTTGAAATCCTGGCCGGAGGTCGCGGTGAAGGCCGCCACCACCGGCGCGGCCACCACGATCCAACTCAGCAAGGCCGCTTGGACGCCGACCGCCAGGCCGGCCAGGGTGGGCGCCGTGGTCTTCGGCGCCGGGCGGACGGCCGGCGAGATAGGGCTGGCGTGGCTCATGGTCCAAACAATGTTGCCAGGCCGCGCGGCGCTATTGATCCTCCCGCGCCAGCAAGTCGGCGAATTGGCCGGGCCGCGCGGCCAATTCGGCGTAACGCCCGCACTGGACCACCCGGCCGCCGTCCATGACGTAGACGCGGTCGGCGTCTTTGACGGTCGCCAGCCGGTGCGCGATCACGATCACGGTCTTGCCGCGCCAGGCCTCCCGCAGGCGTTCGAGGACCACCGCCTCCGCCGCGTGGTCGAGTTGGGACGTGGCCTCGTCCAGGACCAGCACCGACGGGTCGCGCAGGAGGGTTCGGGCGAGCGCCAAGCGCTGGCGTTGGCCGCCCGAAAGCAGTTCGCCGAGTTCTCCGACCGGGCTTTGCCAGCCCGCGTCGCGTTCGGCGATCACCTCGTCGAGCAGGGCCGCCGATGCCGCTTGGTCCAGTTCGCCAGCCGTCGCGCCCGGCCGCGCCAACCGCAAGTTGTCCTCAATCGAGGCGTTGAACAAGTACGGACGCTGGGCCGCGACCGCGACCTCGGCCCGCAATTGGTCCAGCGGCAGGTCGCGGATCGGCATGCCGTCGAGATAGATCGCGCCGGCGTCCGGGTCGAACGACCGGGTCAACAGCGCCGCCAGAGTCGACTTGCCCGAACCGGACGCCCCGACCAGGGCGGTCACCTGGCCGGCGGCGGCGGTCAGAGAGACATCGGTCAAGGCGGGCGAGTTGCGGGCGGCCGCCGGATAGCGGAAGCTGACCGCCTCGACCCGCACCTCCGGCGCGTCGAGGCGGGCCCGGGGGCCGTGGTCGGCGGGCGGCGGGGTTGGCGGCGGGGCGGGCGATGGCGCCGGGCGGTCGGCGACCAGGGGCGCGGCATCGGTCACCGCGAAGACGCGCCGGGCCGAGGCGTAGGCCTGCGCGAGGTCGGCGGCGAAGTCCTCGACCGCGGTGACCGGGGCGAAGGCGGCCAACGCCAGACCGATCGCCAAGCCGGTCTGGCCGGGAGCGAACTGGGCGGCGGCGGCCCAGGCCAACTCGGCGATCAAAGTCAAACTGATCGCCAGCGCGTTCAGGCCCCGGCGCGCGGCGGCGACGCGGCCGATCGCCGCCAGCCCGGCGGCGACCCCCTGGCCGGTCGCGGCCAGTTCTACCAGGCGGCGGCGCTCGTAGCCGAAGGCCAGGACTTCGCGCACGCCCTGAACCGAGTCGCGGACATGACCGGCCAAATGGCCGCGGGCGACCCGCAGTTCGGCGGCTGCTTCGGCGCTGACGCGCCGCCCGATCGCCGGCGTGACCAGGCCCACGAACGCCAGTCCGGCCGCCAGCGGCGCCGCCGCGGCCGGACCGAGCGCGACGGCGGCCCAGACAACCGTCGCAAGCGGCACGATCACAGCCGTCACCGCCGGCGCGATGGTGTGTGCGAAGAAGACTTCGACCCGATCGACGTCCTTGGTCACCCGCGACAGCAGGTCGCCGGTGTCGCGGCCCTCGACCGCCGCCGGCGCCTGCGGGGCCAACCGGTCGTAGAAGTAGAGCCGCAACCGGGCCAGAACGCGAAACGCCACATAGTGCCCGCAGTACTGCTCCAAATACCGAGCCAGGCCTTTGACCAGCGACAACGCCACCAAAGTGAGGATCACCGGGCCGGTTTCAAAGTCATCCGGAGTGGCCGCGGCGCCGGCCACCGCCCAGCCCGCCAGCCCCAGCAGGGCGATTCCGGAGACCAGCCCGGCGGTGCGAAACAGGACCGACATGGCCAGCGGCGCGGCGATCGGCCGGGCCAGCGCCAACAGCCGG
>JAITKC010000251.1 GCA_031278665.1 Bifidobacteriaceae bacterium
ATGCTGGCTTGGTCGTTTGTGCGGGACGACGAGTCGGAGGCGGACACCGCCGCGCAGGTCGCCCTGGCCCTGCGCGACGAGGTGGCTGATTTGGAGCGGGCCGGCGTCGCCATAATCCAGGTCGACGAGCCGGCGCTGCGCGAGCTTTTGCCGCTGCGCCGGGCCGACCGGGCCGACTACCTCGAGTGGGCGGTCGGCGCGTTCGCCCTGGCGATCGGCGGCGCCGCCGACGCCACCCAAATCCACACGCACATGTGCTACGCCGAGTTCGGCGACATTCTGGGGGCCGTCGCCGCCATGGACCCGGATGTGATCTCGCTGGAGGCGGCTCGCTCGGGCGCCGGCGCGCTGGCCGAGTTGGGCGCTTCGGGCCTGGCCGGCGGCGTCGGCCCGGGGGTCTGGGACATCCACTCGCCGAGGGTTCCGCCAGTCGACGAGTTGGTCGCCAAAATCGCCGCCGCGCGGGCCGTCTTCGGGGAGCGGACCTGGGTCAACCCGGACTGCGGTCTGAAAACCCGCCGCCCGGAGGAGGTCGAGGCGGCCCTGGCCAACCTGGTGGCGGCTACCCGCCTGGTTCGCGCGTCAATCGAGCCGGCCTGACCATTCGGCCGGGCGGTCGCCGGCCGAGCGGGTGAGAACTGTGAAGTTGGGCCGGCGGCGGGCTCAAGGACGGATTGCTCGGGTAGCGTTGGTGGGCGTGAAGGCAGAGGATATCGTGGCGCGCGTCGAAGCGGCGCGGGATGCTCCGCTGAGCGAGCGGGTGGACGTCTACGAGGCGGCGCGGGCCGAACTCGAGGCCATGTTGGCGAGAGCCGTGCCGCGATGAGGCGACGGCTGGACGCGGAACTGGTCCGGCGGGGACTGGCCCGGTCGCGCGAGCACGCCGGCGAGTTGATCGCGGCCGGCGCCGTGGCCGTGGGCGGCGTCGGCGCGCGCAAAGCGGCCAGCCAGGTGGACCAGGCCGCCGCCATCCGGGTGGCGGCGGCGGATTCGGGCGAGGAGGCCTATGTCTCGCGCGGCGCGCGCAAATTGGCGGGCGCGCTCGAGGCGTTGGCTGAGCGCGGCGCCGCGCCCGGCGTCGAGGGGTCGGTCTGCCTCGACGCCGGAGCCTCGACCGGCGGTTTCACCGACGTGCTGCTGCGCCGGGGCGCCCGGCTGGTCCACGCCGTCGACGTCGGCTATGGCCAACTGGCTTGGCGGCTGCGCCAGGACCGGCGGGTCTTGGTCCACGACCGGACCAACGTCCGCCACCTCGGGCCGGGCGACCTCGACCCGCCGCCCGAACTGGTGGTAGCCGACCTTTCGTTCATCTCGCTGCGCGCCGTCCTGCCGGCGTTGACCGCCGTCGCCTCGCCCGACGCTCGATTCTTGCTAATGGTCAAGCCGCAGTTCGAGGTCGGCAAGGCGCGGTTGCCGGCCGGCGGGGTGGTGAGCGACAAAGCCGACCGCGCGGCGGCGGTGGCGTCGGTGTCCGATGCCGCGCGCCGGCTCGGCTTGGCGGTCATCGACGTGGCCCGCTCGCCTTTGCCGGGACCGGCCGGCAACGTCGAGTTCTTCCTCCACCTGAGCCGCCGGGCCGACGCCGGCGGCCTTGACGGGCCGGGCCTCGACCAGGCCATCGCCCGCGAGGTCGAAGCCGGCGGCGCGGGCCGGCGCGGCGGCGTCGGCGGCCAAGTCTGGGCGGCGGCCGAAGGCGCGCCGGCGGGGGCGGGCCGGCGATGAAAAGCGTGATGATCATGGCCCACATGGCCGAGCGGGACGTCGAAGACGCCCAGGTGGCGGCTCGCGCCCAGTTCGAGGGCGCCGGCTGGCAGGTCGTCGAGCCGGAGGACCAGGCCGGCGAAAGCCTCGACCTGGTGCTTGTCCTAGGCGGCGACGGCACTTTGTTGAGGGCCGCCGAACTAGTGCGCGACCGGGGCACGCCGCTACTCGGGGTGAACTTGGGGCACCTTGGTTTCTTGGCCGAGTGCGAGGGGTCGGAGTTGCCGGAGGCGATCGAGCGGGCCGTCGCCGGCGACTACCGGGTCGAGCCGAGGGCGACGGTCGACGTGGCGCTGACCCAGCCTTCGGGCGAGGTCTGGCGGGGCTGGGCGCTGAACGAGGTGACAGTCGCGAAAGTGCTGCCGGAACGCATGGTCGAGGTCATTTTGTCGGTCGACGGGCAGGATTTGAGCGCTTTCGGCTGCGACGGGTTGGTGGTCTCGACCGCCACCGGTTCGACCGGACACGCTTTTTCCGGCGGCGGCCCGGTGGTCTGGCCCGATCTCGAGGTGCTGCTGGTGGTGCCGCTGGCGGCGCACGCCCTGTTCAACCGGCCGTTGCTGGTGGCGCCGCACTCTCAGGTGACAGTCGAGGTCTCGGGCGTCTCCCGGTCCGGGGCGCTGGCCAGTTGCGACGGCCGGCGCACGGCGCCGCTTGAGGTCGGCGGGCGGATGGACGTGACAGTCGGCCGCGAGGCGGTCAATCTGGTCAGGTTCGCCGGCCAGCCGTTCTCGGAGCGGTTGGTCCGCAAGTTCTCGTTGCCGGTGCGCGGTTGGCGCGAACAGCCGC
>JAITKC010000283.1 GCA_031278665.1 Bifidobacteriaceae bacterium
TCCAAGAACACCCGCAGCAACTCGACCAGCCCCAGCGTCCGGGGCTCGCCCCCCACCAGGGCGACGTTGTTGATTGAGAACGAGTCCTCCAGCGGCGTCAGGCGGAACAGCTCCGCCAACACCGCCTCCGGGTTGAAGCCCGCCTTGACCTCGATCAACAGTCTGAGCCCGCGTTTGCGGTCGGTCAGGTCGGTGACCGCGGCGATCCCGGCCAGGCGTCGCGCCTGGGCCTGGTCCTTGATCTTCTCGATCACCTTCTCCGGCCCCACCAGGTAGGGCAGCTCGGTCACCACGATCCCCATGCGCCGGGCCGAGACCTTCTCGATGCGGGCGGTCGCCCGGACCTTGAAGACCCCCCGCCCGGTCTCATAGGCCTCGCGGACGCCGTCGAGGCCGACGATCTTCCCGCCGCCGGGCAGGTCCGGCCCCGGCATCAAACGCATCAGGTCCGCCACGGTCGCCTCGGGTTGGGCCAAGAGGTGGCGGGCCGCCGCGCAGACCTCCGCCAAGTTGTG
Source organism: Bifidobacteriaceae bacterium (assembly GCA_031278665.1). Classification (GTDB taxonomy): domain Bacteria; phylum Actinomycetota; class Actinomycetes; order Actinomycetales; family WQXJ01; genus JAIRTF01. The sequence continues at coordinate 516 of JAITKC010000283.1, forward strand.
CGGCGGCATGTTCGTGGCCATCCCGACCGCGATCCCGGCGGCTCCGTTCACCAGCAGGTTCGGGATGGCGGCTGGCAGCACCGAGGGCTGGGTGGTGGACGAGTCGTAGTTGGGGACGAAGTCGACCATGTCCTCGTCGAGGCCGGCGGTCATGGCGACGGCCGGCTGGGCCAGGCGGGCCTCGGTGTAACGCGGCGCGGCCGGGCCGTCGTCGAGCGAGCCGAAGTTGCCGTGCCCGTCGACCATCGCCAAGCGCAGCGAAAAAGGCTGGGCCAGGCGCACCAGGGCGTCGTAAATGGCCGAGTCGCCGTGCGGATGCAACCGTCCCATCACGTCGCCGACCACCCGCGCCGATTTGACGTGCGGGCGGTCCGGGGTCAGGCGCATTCGCGCCATCTGGTAGAGGATGCGCCGCTGGACTGGTTTGAGTCCGTCGCGGGCGTCCGGCAGGGCGCGGGCGTAGATAACCGAATAGGCGTACTCGAGGAACGACCGCGACATCTCGGCCGTGACGTCGACGTCGGTGATTCGTTCGCCGGCCGGCTCCGCCAAAGCGACTGTCCCGCGCCTCGCCATAGTTGTCCTTTCCGACGGCTGGTGACCGTTCCGGGCCTTCACGATAGCCGGTTTGGCGCTCATCCACAGGGCAAACCGTTTCCGCGCCGCGCATCTGCGAGGATGGACGCATGCTTCAGTACCCGTCCTTGTTGGCCGAACTAGACCGGGTCGGCTACTTTCCGCAGATCGTCGCCGACGCCCTCGACATCGCCTTGGCGGACGAGCAGCCGCAAGCCTTCTACGTCCATTCGGACGTGGCCTTCGGGGTCGGGACGATCGGCCGGCATCTGACGGTCCTGGTTTTGACCGCCACCCGGCTGGTCTCGGCCCACGTCGACGACCACGCCGCCGACGAGTTGGCGCCGGCCGCCGTGGCCGCCTCGACCGAATCGGTGCCGCTGTCGCGGATCGAGTCGGTGACGCTGACCCAGATCACCGCCCGACCTTCGGAACACGCCAAAGGCGACACCCCGGCGGTGGCGCGCCTGGCCGTCAAATGGGGCGCCAACTTGACTATCGATCTCGAGCCGGCCACCTGCGCCGACTCCGAGTGCGTCCAGGACCACGGTTACGCCGGCACGCTGACCAGCGAGGACGTAGGACTGCAGGTGGCCTCGGAGGTCAGCGGCCCGGAGCTGACGGCCAGTTTGATAGATTTCGCACGCCGGCTTCACGCCGCCACCGGCCAGGCCGCCTGAGGCGCGGCGGACGATGTCGCCGGCGACGGTCCGAAGTCCGGTTTCGCGGCCCGATTGGGCGACGATGCCGCGCTACGGCCCGGGCGGCCTCAGCTCGGTTCTGCCCGCCGCGGTCGCGCGCCTCGGCATCGCGCTGCCGGGCGCGCCCGCGCCACCGGAGCTGTCGGACGCGAACCGGCCGCGCGGCATCGTGCTGATTTTGGCCGACGGGCTGGGACTGGCCAATTTGGCGGCGCGGGCCGGCCACGCGCCTTTCTTGTGGGCGGGCGCCCGGCGCAAACTGCTGGCCGGCTTCCCGTCCACCACGGTCACCTCGCTGGCCAGCCTCGGCACCGGGCTGGGGCCCGGGCGGACGGCAATGGCCGGCTACTCCCTGCGCGACCCGGCCAGCGGCCGGCGGGCCAATCTGATCGGTTGGGACGCGGCGACCGGGCCCGAGACCTGGCAGCCGCATCCGACCGTCTTCGAGCGGCTGGAGGCGATCGGCCGGCCGGCCGCGTTCGTCGGCGAGAAGCGCTTCGCGGGCTCGGCTATGACCCGCGCGTCGCTGCGCGGGGCCCGTTTTTGGCCGGCCGACGCCAAACCGGCGGCGATCGTCGAGGCCACGCTGGCGGCGGCGGGCGCTGGCGACGGGCTGGTCTACACCTATTGGGGCCAACTCGACAAAATCGGCCACTCGGCCGGCTGGGAGTCGGCCCGCTGGGCGCAGGCGCTCGAGGCGTTCGACTATGCCGCCGCCCGCCTGCGGCGCGACTTGCCCCGGCGCTGGGAGGTCTGGCTGACGGCCGACCACGGGATGGTCGACGTAACCGGCGGGCCGGTCTGGGACGTGGCCGAGGAGCCCGAGTTGGCCGACGGCGTCGAAGTGGTGGCGGGCGAGGCCCGGGCGGTCCACCTCTACGGGGCCGATCCGGCCGCCGTGGCGGCCCGTTGGCGCCGCCGGCTCGGGGACGGCGCCTGGGTCCTGACCAAAGCCGAGGCGGTG
>JAITKC010000310.1 GCA_031278665.1 Bifidobacteriaceae bacterium
GCCCCCGCCCGCGCCGCCCCGCTGGGCGTCGCCAGCTGGAACGTCGCCAACCGGTACGTCGCCAGCTGGAACGTCGCCAGCTGGAACGTCGCCAACTGGCACGCCGCCAGCCGCCTCGGCCGGATGGCGTCAACCCGACCAGACCGCCGACTGGACCCAGTCGAGCCCCTGGGCCGCGCCGCCGCGCCCGCCGGCTCCGGCCGATCCGCCGGCTCGGACCGGTCAGCACGCCGCGCCGCCGTCTTCACCGGTCGCCCCGTCCGGCTTCGACGAATCCCGCGCCTGGCAAGCCGCCGCGCGCCCCGGACCCGGCCCGGTGTCGGCCTCGCCGACGCCGCCGCTGCCGCCCCGCGCCGCTTCGCCTTATCAGGCGCCGAGCTACGCGCTCGGCGGCGCGACCGCGTCCGGAACCGCCCCCGCGGCATCGTCCGCCGCGACTGATGATCGCCCGCCGGGCGGGACCGAGCCGGCGGACGGCCCCGCCCGGCCGAAACGCAAATCGGTCAGCCGCGCCGGCGCCTGGGCGATCAGCCTGGTGGCGGCCATCGTGGTGGCGTCGCTGGCGAGCGGGGCGACCTACCTGCTGATTGAAAGCCGTCCGGATTCCTCCACGACTATTGTCACCCCTTCGGTCGACACCACCACCGGCGCGGCGGTCGACGGGCTGACCTCCGGCAAGAACGTGCCGGAAATCCCGGCCGACGCCTATGACGGCGAGTCGCCGCAATGGAACGTGGTCGCCGCCCGGGTTCAGCCGACGGTTGTGGCGTTGCAGGTCTCGACCGGCGACTTCGGCGACGGGGCGCTCGGCTCGGGCGTCATCATCAACTCGGAGAAAGGTTACGTCGTGACGAACAACCACGTCGTGGCCGGCTCTTCGACGATCGACGTGGTGCTCAACGACGGCCGCATCTTCTCCGGCAGCGTTCTCGGCACCGACCCGACCACCGATCTGGCGATCGTCGAACTGGACAATCCGCCGGACGACCTGGTGGAGGCCGAATTGGGCGATTCCGACGAGGTGGTGGTCGGCGAGCCGGTGATGGCCGTCGGCAATCCGCTGGGCCTTGACAACACCGTCACCACCGGGATCGTCTCGGCGCTGAACCGACCGGTCGCGACCGACTCGTCTGAGGCCGGCTCGAACGACGAGGTCGTCACCAACGCCATTCAGGTCGACGCCGCCGTCAATCCCGGCAACTCCGGCGGCCCGCTGTTCGACTCGAAAGGCCGCGTCATCGGCATCAACAGCTCAATCGCCACACTCGGCTCCTATAGCGGCGAGGCCGGGAACATCGGACTGGCCTTCGCCATCCCGGTCAACCAGGTCAAGAATGTGGCCAGCCAGTTGATCGAGAGCGGCCTGGCGACCCACCCCTACCTGGGCGTCAGGGCGCGCGACACCACCACCCGGGTCGATGGCGTGACCAGGGCCGGCGCGGCTTTGCTGTCAGTCGAACCCGACACCCCCGCCGCCGCCGCCGGTCTGACAAACCGGGATGTGATCGTGGCCGTCAACGGCCGGCCGATCACCGGCGCGACCTCCCTGACGGCTTGGATCCGTTCGTTCAGGCCGGGCGACAAAGTGGTGTTGTTGGTGGTGCAAAACGACCAGGCGAATGAAATCGAGGTCACTTTGACGACCCGCGAAGACGCCTGACCGGCGCCTCGCCAGTCAGCCAGTCAGGCAGTCAGCCGGCCAGGCCCAGCGCCTGGCGCATCGGCGCCAGTTTGGCTTCGGTCTCGGCCAGTTCGGCGTCCGGGTCGGAGGCGGCGACAATGCCGCCGCCGGCCCACAGCCGGGCTTCGCGGCGGTCGGCGTCGAGTTGGGCGCAGCGCAGCGCTATGCCCCATTCGCCGGCCCCGTCGGCGTCGATCCAGCCGACCGGGCCGGCGTAGCGGCCGCGGTCGCGACCTTCAAGTTGCCCGATGACGCGCGCCGCCGCCGCCGCCGGGGTGCCGCAGACCGCGGCGCTCGGGTGGAGCGCCGCCGCCAGGGCGAGGGCGCCGGGCAGGCGCCCGCCGGGCGCCCGGTTCAACTCGCCGACCACGTCGGTCGCCAAGTGCATGACATTGGGCAGGTGCAGCACCGAGGGGACGTCGGGCACGGCCAATTCCTCGACGAACGGCTCGAGGGCGGCGACCACCGAGGCCACGGCGAACTGGTGCTCGTCCAAATCTTTGGATGATCGCGCCAACGCCGCCGCGCGGGCCAGGTTGGCCTGGTCGCAGCCGGACCGGCGGATGGTTCCGGCCAGCACCCTCGAGGTGACCAGTCCCCGGCTGGAACGGATCAGCAGTTCGGGCGTGGCCCCGATCAGCCCGTCGACGGCGAAAGTCCAGGTGTCGCGGTAGCGGGCGGCCAGGAAGGCCAGAACCGGCCGGGGATCGATCCGGCCGCCGCCGGCGCGGGCGACGACTGAGCGGGCCAGCACCACTTTGTCGAGTCCGCCCGCCTCGATCAGCCCGATGGCGCGTCCGACCACCGCCGGCCAGTCGGCGCCCGCCACCGGCCCGGCCGCCTCGGTCAGCGCCGCCTCGGTCAGCGCCGCCCCGGCCATCGTCGCCTCGGTCATCGCCGCCCCGGCCGGGGGGCCCAGAACCGCGGCCCGGTCGGGGCCGGCGGCGGGCCGGGGATAGGCGGGCGCGGCCGGGTCGGCATCGGCGGCGCAAGCCCTGGTGACCCACTGGCGGCCGCGGTGGCGGGCGAGCACGACCTGGGGAACTATCAGGACCGACGGCTCGGGCGAGGCGGGCGAGAAGGCGAACGAGCCGAACGCCAGCGGCCCCATGCCGGGCAGGTCGGAGGGACCGTCGATGGCGGCTCGGCGCAAAACCGCGCGCCACCAGTCCTCGGCCGCCTGGAAGCGGCGCGGGCCGGTGGTCTCGAAGCGGGCGGCCTGACCCAGGCCGACAAACCCGTCGCCGCGGCGAAGCCAAACCAATGGCTCGCCCCCCCCGGCGGCCGCGCCGAGCAGATCGCTTGGGTGGCTGGCCGGGGTGGTTGTGAAGGTGATCTCGGGGAGCATCGCCGGACCAGCCTAACGCCGTCGCGCCGGCCAGGCGGCGCCGGCGGGCGCCTGAGCCCGGAACCGGGACCGGAGACCGCCGCCGCCGGCCTTTCGGCGTGGAATCATTTCATCCGTGATAGCCGCCGATCTCGCCAAGGAGCCGCAAGCTGTCGCCACCATGTTCGACGCGGTGGCGGAGCGCTACGACTTCGCGGACGCGGTCTTGTCGGCCGGACTGGTCGGGTGGTGGCGGCGTCAGACCGTGGCCGCGATCGCCCCCCGGCCGGGTGAGCGGATTCTCGACCTGGCGGCCGGCACCGGCGCCTCTTCGCTGGCCCTGGCGAACCGCGGCGCGCGAGTTGTGGCCTGCGATTTCTCTGAGGGAATGCTGCGCCGCGGGCGGCGCCGGCTGGCCGGCGCCGGGCGGGGGGTGG
>JAITKC010000316.1 GCA_031278665.1 Bifidobacteriaceae bacterium
CTTCGGTGGTCGCGACCATTGGCTACGGCGCCTTCCTGACCGGACCGCCGCTGCTGGGACTGCTGGCCGATCAGATCGGTTTCCGGTTGGCCATGGCGGCCCTGGCCGCCCCGGTGGTCTTGGCGATCGCCCTGGCCTCCGCCGCCAAGCCCGATCCGAACGCCGCCGCCGGTCGGCCTGGCGCCGCGCCGCTTTCGGGCTGATCCGGCGTCCCGGACGGCCGGATTCGGTGGGGTAAAGTGGACCTGCTCTACTTACCGACCCCCCTGATCGAAGGAGACGCCAGCGTGGGCAACCTCGACCAATTGCGCGGCACAATTCAGCGCCATCTGCAATCTGTTTTCAACCAGATCACAATTGACTCCGACGGCGATTTTTCGGCCCAGCTGGGTTCCTCCCGCCTGTTCATCCGGCCCGAAACCGCGGGCTCGGACGACGACGCGCCGACTATCGTCTCGCTCTGGGTCATTCTCCTGCGGAATGTCGCCGACAGCCCCGAACTCTACGAGCACATCGCCTTCCACGCCGACGACTACCGGTTCGGCCACCTCAGCCTGCACCGCGCCGATGACGGCAGCGTCACCGTGTTGTTCACCCACCAACTGCTGGGCGACTACCTCGACGAGGCCGAACTCGGCTTTGCCGCCACCGCCATGCTCCACACCGCCGACGGCCTTGACGACAAACTGCAGGCTCAGTTCGGGGGAACGCTCTTCCACGAGCGCTAACACCCATGGCGGCCGGAATCGACGAGGTCCTCGTCCTCGACCTGGCTCGGTCGGAAGTGAAACGTTGGGGCGGGACGCACCCGTCGCTGACCCACGCCGCCTGGGTGCTCTCATCGCGGTGGGAACGCGAGTTTGAGTCGGTCTTCGGGCCCGGCGCCCGGACTGCCCTGCGGAATATGCTTCAAGAGCGGGATTTTCGCGGCACGCAGGACGAGTTGTCGCGGATTCTGCGCTCGGCGGCGGACCGCGAAAGCGCCTTGCTGGCGCTGCGGCGGGCGCTGAAATGGCCGGACCGCGCTGACACGGCTGCCCCCGGGTCAACCGACTCCAAGCCAGTCGACGCCGCGCCGGACGACTCCAAGCCGGACGCGCCCGCGGCGCCGGACAAATGGCCCGGACCGACGGCTGGGGCGGCGCGCGTAGTCCGGCGCGTCGCCGCAGACGGGGCGACCCGGGGACGGACCCGCGAGGCGCTCGAGTTGGCGGCCCAATTGCTGCGGGCCGAACCCGTGGTCACCGCCTTGGTCGGGGACAAGGGCGTTGGCCGCACAACCACCCTGGCGGCGGTCGCGGAAGTGCTGGCGGGACTGGACCAGCCCATTCCGGTCTGGAGCCTGGGTCCGGACACGATCATCGCGAACCCGGCGGCCAGTCTTCGGATGGTGCTCAAAGACGTCACCAGCCCCACTGTGATCGCGGTCGACGACCTCGACGTGCTCGCCTCTTTGTCCACGGACCATCCCGAGCGCGACTTGCTCGACGCGCTTGAAGAGGCGCGCTTCCATGACCACGCCCGGCTGTTGGTGGTGCTCAACCGGCGCTATTCGGCCCGTTTGTCGGTCGTCTCGCAAAAGCTGGCCGACACGCTCCAAACTGTGCCGATCCGCCAGCTGCCGCCGGAACAAATCGCGGGGATTGTGACGCGGACGGGTCGCCAACTGGCGGCCCGGTTCGATCTTGAGTTGAGCGGCGAGGCGCTGGAAGCGGCGCTCACCCCGGCGGTCGAGGCCGACGGCGTCGTTCAACCGGGTCTGGGAATTTCGCGTCTCGACCTGGCCTGCGCCAGAGCTTACGTCGAGAAGGCCAAGACTGTCGGCGTGGCGCACCTGGCGGCGCAGACCGGCGGGCAGTCGGTGGCCGGCGAGTCGCGCGACCTGGCCCAGACTCTGCGTGAACGGGTCAAAGGCCAAGACCAGGCGATCGCGCAGGTGGCCCGGCGACTGACCTTGACCGGCGCCCAACTCGACCTGCGCCCGGAACGCCCGAACGGAGTGTTTTTGTTCATCGGCCCAACCGGAGTCGGCAAGACCCAGCTGGCCAAGGAACTGGCCGCCGCCGAATACGGCGGCTACGACCGCATGATCCGTCTCGACATGAGCGAATACGCCCACGACTGGGCGATTTCGCGTATCGCCGGACCCGCGCCCGGGTATGTCGGCTCGACCGAACCGGAGAGTTGGCTGACCACCAAAGTGGTGGCCATGCCGCGCAGCCTGATCCTGCTGGACGAGGTCGAAAAAGCCCACCCCCGGGTCTGGAACTTGTTCTTGCAGGTGTTCGATGCCGGCCGGCTGACCGACGGACGCGGCGTGACCGCGGATTTCGCTGAGACGGTCATCGTCATGACCTCCAATTTGGGCGTCGAAGAGGCCAAGTCGCGGGCCATCGGCTTCGGCGAGTCGGTTGGCCAAGTCGACGACACCCGCCTTTTGGCGGCGGTCAAGGAACGCTTGGCGCCGGAGTTGCTGAACCGGGTGGACCATATAGTTGTCTTCCGAACGCTCGACATTGAGGCGATCGAGGAGATCGCGCGGTCCGAGCTGGCGGCGCTGATGGCCCGGCTGTCGTCGGCTGGCTGGGTGGTCGCCCTGGCGCCCGAGGTGGCGCCCTGGCTGGCCAGGACCGGGCACGACCCCGCCTACGGCGCTCGTCACCTGCAGCGCAATATTGAACAGGAGTTGCTGGTCCTGCTGGCTGCCGCGCCGACTCGATCCCTGCGCGTCGACGTGGTCGATGGCCGCTTGGTCGCCACCCCGGGGGTTTGAACCGCCCGCGCCGGCTGCCGAGGCCGCCTGCGGCGGGCGCCGCGTCGGTGACGTGGCCGGGTCGGTAACATGGCCGGGTGTGGCTGTCGGAGCGCTTCGCCAGGCCGGCCCGGATCAACGCCATAGCGCGGGAGCGGGCGCGGCTCGAGGCCCAAGGCGCCCCGCCGCTGGATCTGACCGACTCCAACCCGACCCGTTTTGGGCTTTGCCCCGAGGCGGCGGGCCTGGCGGTGGCGCGGGCGGCTGGCCGGGCGCCGATCTACGAGCCGGACCCGCGCGGGCCGGTTCGCGCTCGTGAGGCTCTGGCCGCGCGCTTTGGCGGCTCGCCGGACGACTACTGGCTGACCGCCTCCACCTCCGAGTCCTACTCCTGGCTGTTCGCGATCCTGACCGACCCGGGCGACACGGTGGCCGCGCCCGCGCCCGGCTACCCGCTGATCGAACCGCTGGCCCGCCTGGCCAATCTGCGGACCGTCGATTGGCGCTGGCATTATCTGGCGACGGACGGCTGGGTGGCCGACCCGCTTTCCGCCGCCTTCGCCGCCCAGGCCGGCGCCCGGTTGTTCGTGCTGGTCAATCCGGGCAATCCGACCGGGGCCTACGTTGATCGGGCGACCGCCATGAACCTGGCCGCGGCCGTGCCCGCGGCCTTGGCCGGGCGGCGGCCCGGCGGCGCGCCGCCGGCGCTGATCGCCGACGAGGTCTTCAATCCGTTCTGGCTTGAGGACCAGCCGACCTCGCTGGCCGGACTGGATCAAACGGCCACGTTTGCGCTTGGCGGGCTGTCGAAGCTGATCTGCGCGCCGCAACTGAAGCTCGGCTGGATTCGCCTGTCCGGCCCGGCGCGCGCCCTGCCGTCGCTGCGCGCCGCCCTCGACCAGGTGGCGGACGTCTTCTTGTCGGTGTCAGGTCCCGTCGCCCGGGCTTTGCCGGACTTGCTGGACCTCGCCGACGATGCCGTCGCGCGGACCCGCGCTCGCCTGTCGGATAATCTCACGACCGCAAGAGCCGTCTTCGGCGCCGCCCCCTACGGCGTCAGGCGCTGCGGCGGCGGTTGGAGCGTCATCGTCGACCTGCCCCGCGACCTCGGCGACGCCGGCGGCGACGGGGATGGCGACGGGGGCGGCCGCGGGGATGGCGACGGGGATGGCGACGGGGGCGGCCACGGGGCGGCGGGCGGATGCGGACTGGGCGGCCCGGACGGCCCGGAGGGCGACGACCTCGCGGTCTGGCTGCTGCGTCGGGCCGGGCTGGCCGTCCATCCGGGCTGGTTCTACGACATCGTCGACCGGCCGTCGGTGGTCCTGTCGCTGCTGGCGCGGCCGCCCGAGTTCGCGGAGGGCTGCCGACGCCTGCTCGCCGCCCTTGAGGAAGCGCGCCGCTGACCGGCCGGGCGGGGCGTCAGATTTCGGCCAAACCGAGATCTTCGAGGCCGAAAAGATAGTGGTAGTCAAGGCCGAGGGCCTCAATTCGGGCCCGCGCGCCGGTCGAGCGGTCGACTATCACGGCCACGGCTTTGACCTCGGCGCCGGCTTCGCGCAGGGCCTCGACCGCGGCTATGACCGAGCCGCCGGTGGTCGAGGTGTCCTCGACCGCGATGACCGGGCGGCCGGCCACGGCCGGCCCCTCGATCTGGCGCTGAAGGCCATGCGCCTTGGCGCCCTTGCGGACCACGAAGGCGTCCAGGTCCAAGCCGCGGGCGGCGGCGGCGTGGAGCATGGCGGCCGCGACCGGATCCGCGCCCATCGTCAACCCGCCGACCGCCGCGTAGTCCTCGCCGGCCACCAGGCCCCGCTCCTCCAACAGGTCGATCAGCAGATGCCCGGTCAACGGCGCGGCTTGATGATGCAAGGTGACCCGCCTCAGATCAACGTAGTAGTCGGCCTGGCGGCCGGAGGCCAGAACCACCCGGCCCCGGATCACGGCCAAATCGACGATTAGTCGGCGCAGTTGTTCGCGCCGGTCCAAGGCGGCTAGTTCGGCCGGTCCGGCCGGTCCGGTCAGCTCCGCTTGTTCGGCCGGTCCGCCCAAGTCCGCCGCGCCGGCGGGCGTGGCCATCGCGCTCACCGATCCTCGACCAGGCTGAGGGCCCGCACTATGAACCGGGGCAGCAACCGGGCGATTTGCCCAATCGCGGCGTAACGCCAAGACGGCGTGGAGAGCACGGCCCCGCGGCGGACGTCGGCCAAACCTTTGGCGACGACATCGGCGGCCGAAAGCCAGGCGACCGAAGGATACGACAGGTAATCCAAGCCGGCGCGAGCGTGGAACTCGGTCCGCGTCAGCCCCGGCAACAGGGTTGTCGCGGTCACCCCCGTGCCTTTCAACTCCACCGCCAGCCCTTCGGTGAAAGTCTTCACCCAGGCTTTGTCGGCGGCGTAAATCCCGCCCGCCAAATAGGCGGCGATCGAGGAAACGTTGAGGATCGCGCCGCGCCCGCGCTTGACCATCGCCCCGGCTGCCGCGTGCGACAGCGTCATCACGGCGTGGATCATCACTTTCTCCATCGCCGCCAGGTCCTTCAAGGAGGCGTCCACGAACGACTGGCGGATTCCGAAACCGGCGTTGTTGACCAGTAACCCGACCGGTCTGGCGGACGCCTTCAACCGGGACGCCACCCGGCCCAGGTCGCGCTCTTTCGACAGATCCGCCGGCAACACCTCGACCCGCACGCCGGCCGCCGCCCGAAGTTTGCCCGCCACCTGTTCCAGTCGCTCCGCGTCCCGCGACACCAGCACCAAATTGTGCCGGACAGTGGCCAACTGCCAGGCGAATTCCTCGCCCAGTCCAGCGCTCGCCCCAGTGATCAGTGCCGTACCCATGAGCCCAGCCTACTTGGCCGCTCCAAACACGCCACTTACCCTGGGGTGATGCGGATCGCCACTTGGAATGTCAACTCGTTGCGCGCCCGGCTTGACCGGACCCTGGATTACCTGCGGGAACACCAAATCGACGTACTGGCTTTACAGGAAACCAAAGTCGCCGACCAGGCTTTCCCGGCCGAACCGTTCGAGGCCGCCGGCTACCAGGTGGCGCGCCACGGCCTGGACCAATGGAACGGCGTCGCGTTGATCTCTCGGATCGGCCTGACCGACGCCCAAGCCGACTTCGCCGGCCAGCCCGCCTTCGCCAAACCGGGGGCCGAACCCCGCCTGGAGGCGCGGGCGCTCGGCGCCGACTGCGGCGGCGTGACGGTCTGGTCGCTCTACGTCCCCCACGGCCGCTCCCAGGACGACCCGCACATGGCCTACAAGTTGAAGTTCTTACACGCTTTGGCCGCCGATGCCGCCGATTGGCTGGCGGCCGACCCTTCCGCCCAGATCGCCTTGGTTGGGGACTTCAACGTCGCCCCGCTCGACACCGACGTTTGGGACCCGGCCGCGTTCGCCGGCCTGACCCACACTTCGCCGGCCGAACGCGCGGCTTTCGCCGCGCTGGCCGAATCCGGGTTCAGGGAGGTCACCCGCGAGCACCTGCCGGCCGAGCACCTCTACACCCAGTGGGACTACCAACAGCTTCGCTTCGCCAAGAACCAGGGCATGCGGATCGACTTCGCCTACTGTTCGCCAGCCCTGGCCGAGCGTGTCGTCTCGGTCGCGATCAGGCGCGACGAACGCAAGGGCAAAGGCGCCTCCGACCACGTTCCGGTTGAGTTGACCATCGCCTGACCTGGTCCGCCGCCCTGTTCGCCGCCCTGTTCGTCGCCCGATGCCGTCTGGGCCCGTCGCGTTGCCGCCGGACTCGGGTCTTCGCCGTCTTGACCGCCAATACCCTCGCGTTGGCGCCGGGCCGCCCGGTCCGGCGGTCCTGGCCGCCAATACCCTCGCGTCGCCGCCGGCTCCGGATCTTCGCCGCTTTGGCCGCCAATACCCTCGCGTTGGCGCCGGACTGCGGGTCTTCGCCGCTTTGGCCACCAATACCCTCGCGTTGGCGCCGGACTGCGGGTCTTCGCCGCTTTGG
>JAITKC010000077.1 GCA_031278665.1 Bifidobacteriaceae bacterium
CCCGGGTCGTCTGGTCGAGCGCCACCAAGTAGTCGGCCAAGTCGCCGCGCACTTGGTCAAGCGCCTCGCGGAAAAGGTTCTCGGAGATCGCCAGCAGCACGTCTCCGATCATCAGCCCCAGCGCCCGGCCCATCCGGGCCGAGTCGCCGAGCCAGTTGGACTCGCGGTGGACCTGCGCGAAATACCGGTGCAGCGAGGCCCGCCCCCGCCGGGTGGCGGATCGGTCCATCAGGTCGTCGTGGACCAGCGAGGCGTCTTGAAACATCTCGTGGCCGCTGGCGGCCAGCGCCATTCGCCGCTCGCTCAGCAGGGCCTTCTGCCCGGGGCCGCCGTGGGCCAGATAGGAGGCGCCCAGCAGCCTGGTGACCACCCGGTTGGAGCCCTCGTGGGCGCGGTTGACCCCGTCGAACCCAAGTATCGGCGCGTAGCCGCTCAGCGACAGCCGCTTGAGGGTTTGAGCCAAGTGCGCGCCGCGCTCGTATTCGGCCCGCTGGACGAAAACGTCCACCTCGTCGGCAATCGTCACGCCAACCAGACTAGCCGCAAGGCCACCTGGCGAAGGTCGTCCGCAAGCCTGTCAACAGGCGCTTTCGGGTCTTGCGGGGCCCCGGCCGAGGGCGGGGCTGGGGCGATGCCGCCGGGCGAGGGCCGGAGCGAAGTCGTGGGCTGGGGCGCGATGCCGGCCAGCGGCGTCGTCGGCCGCGCCGACGACGCGAGTCGGCTTTTTCGCGTGGGCGGCCGCCTCATCCGAACCGGGTTGCCGGCGTCAAGCCGGGCTCCTTGCCCGCCAAGGCCGGCCTGTCCGGCGCCCGAATCCATCGACACCGACAATTTCTAGGCCGAAACGCATCGACACCGACAATTTCTAGGCCAAATCGCATCGACACCGACAATTTCTAGGCCAAAACGCATCGACACCGACAATTTCCCTGGTGTTTTGAATCGAGACCGACAATTTCCCTGGTGTTTTGAATCGAGACCGACAATTGTTGTGGTCCCGAAAACGGTCGCGACCGCCTGACCTGCGACAACGCGAAAAGGCCTCCTAAAAATTGTCGGTGTCGATGCAAAAGACCACAACAATTGTCGGTCTCGATGCGTTCGGCCACAACAATTGTCGGTGTCGATGCGGTGCCGACGCGAAACAGCGCCGGGACTGTCGGTCTCGATCCGGGTCGGGGCGCAGGGCCCCGTAAAGGCCGTTGTGCCCGGTCGAGTTCGCGCGCGTGGGAGGGGCTTGGCTGGCGGGCCAGGTCCCGGCGGCGGACGGGCGGCGCCATGTCGCGGTCGACGCCAAGACCGCGCGAGGGTCGAAGACCCGCGACTCGCCCGCCGCGCACCTGCTGGCCGCTTTGGACGCCGACGCCGGGATCGTGCTGGGGCAGCAGACCATCGCTGACAAGCCGTCCGAGTTCACCGCGTTCCAACCCCTGCTCGACCCGATAGGCAGAGCCCCGGAGAGGCCGGGGAAGGAGGGGGGAGGAGGGGGCGATGACGGCGGTCTCGGCGGCATCGGGCGCCTCAACAGTTGGACCGCACCCCAAGGCCGGGCGGGTAAGTTGTGGACGTGCGAATCCTCCAAGCCGTCTTGGCGCCGAAGCCGTCGGTGTCGTTCGAGTTCTATCCGCCCAAGGACGGCGCGGGCTTCGGTCGTTTACTCGAGCGGGCCGCCCGGCTTGAGGCGCTGCGGCCGGACTTTGTGTCCGTCACCTACGGCGCCGGCGGGGCGGACGAGGGCCGCGCCGGCCGCCAGGAGGCCTCGATCCGGGCGACCGAGGCGTTGGCGCGGGCGACTTCGGCCCCGCGTTTGGCCCATCTCACCTTGGCCGGGCATTCGCGGCCCGAACTGGAGCGTTTGGTGCGGCGTTTCCTGGACGGCGGGGTGGACGGGTTCATGGCGTTGCGCGGCGATCCGCCGGGCGGCCCGGCCGCGGCGTGGCAACCGGTCGCCGGCGGCTTGACCTACGCCCGCGAGTTGGTCGACCTCATCCGCCGCCAGTGCGACGGGCCGATCGGCGTGGCGGCGTTCCCGTACGGCCATCCGGCGGCCAAGTCTTTGGAGCACGATGCCGAGGTGTTGGCCGCCAAACAGCGGTCCGGCGCCGATTTCGCCCTGTCGCAGGTGCTGTTTGAGGCCGAGGCTTATTTCCGTTTGGTCGAGCGGGCCGCCCGACACGGCGCCACTTTGCCGATCATTCCGGGGATCATGCCGATCACCGGCGCGACTCGGCGCGAAAGACTGGAGTTGTACTTCGGCGGCCCGTTGCCGGCGGCGCTGGCGGAACGGGTCTCGCGCGCCAAGGACCGCGACGAGTTGGCGCGGGTGGGGGTGGACTGGTGCGTCGCGCTGGCGGACGAACTGCTCGCCGGCGGGGCGCCGGGATTGCATTTCTACACCCTCAACTCGTCGTTGGCGACCGAGACGATTGTCCGCGGCCTCGGATTGAACAGGTAGGTCGGCCGGGCCGGCGAGTTTGGCGGACGGCTTGGCCACCGGGCTGACCCGGGCCGGGCCGGGCTGAACTGGGCCCGGCTGGGCCGGGCTGAACTGGGCCGGGCCGCGCCGCGCTGACCCGGGTCGGGCTGAACTGGGCCGGGCCGGGCCGGGCTGACCCGGGCCGCACCGGGTCGGGCTGAACTGGGCCGGGCCGCGCCGGGCTGAACTGGGCCGCGGCGCGCCGGGCCGGGCCCGGCGAAGAAACGCCGATAACTGTTCATCCACAGGTTTTGCCGGTTGGCCGGGCGCCGGGCGCCGGTTGGGCGCGACACTGTAGCGATGAGCACAGCGGCTTATTTGGTCAAGAAGGCGAGCGGCTTGGACGTGTTGGCGTTCCTGCCCGCCCGCATTGGTTTCAGGCCGGTCGACAGCGTCGTGGTCGGCGGACTGCATCCCCCGAACGGGCGCCTCGGCATCGTGATCCGGGCCGACCGAACCGTCGGCGCCTTCACGGCGGTCGGCGAGCTGGCCAGCGGGCAGGCCGAGCGGCTTCATTTCTCAGGCGCCCGGGCGGCGTTCATGGTCCGCTACGCGCCAGTCGGGTGCGAGCCGATCGAAGACGACGCCAGTTTCTGGCAGTGGGCCGGCGCGATCGGCGAGCGGTTGGCGGTGATCGGCTGCTGGGATGTGGTCGGCGAGGATTACCAGGAGGTCGACCCCGGCGAGCGCCGGCGGTTCGGGCCCGTCTACCATCCGGTCGATCTACAATCCACGCGCGGGGCCGCCACCCTGGCTCTGGCCGGACTCGCGCCGAAAGCGACGCGAGAGGAATTGGCGGAACTCGGACTGGCGCCCGAAGCCAGCCGCAAAGCCGCGCGGGCGGCCGAACGGCGCGCCACCGACCGGGCCTTGGCGCTGGGGCCGGGTCGCATGCGGCGCTGGCGGCTGACCGGCCTGGAGGTCTGGCTAGGCTGGCAAGGGACTCTGCTTGATCGACCCGACGCCAACGTCCCGCCGCCGGAACTCGGCCGGATCGCCGCTCTGCTGGCCGACCGGCCGGGCCGCGACGCGGTCATGGCCACGGCCTTCGCCAACCGGGGGGACACCGCCCGCCGATTGGCGACGGGCTGCGACGACGGCCAGATCTTCGATCCGTACCATTCGGCCGGCTTGGATCCCGAGCGCGCCGCCGCCAGTCTGGAATTACTCCGCAAAGTCGGATCGCACTTGGCTCCGCGCCGCCGCGGGCCGGTCTACGCGCTCGGCGCCGCTTGGCATTGGTGGTCCGGCAACGGCGCGGCCGCCGAGGAATGGGCGCGGGCCGGAGTCGACTGCAATGACTGCCCCCAACTCGCCTGGTTGATTCTGGCGGTCGTGGCGCGCGGCGTTTTCCCGGCTTGCCTGGCCGCACTCCCTGAAGACTTGGCGGTAAATTAGCCGCTGACGTTGGGCTTTGTCTGCCACACTCGTCCGATATCGCGAAGGGCCGCTCCCTTGGCGGCGCGTAGTTGATGATTTGGGAGAGGAAATCGTAGGCCCGCACGAGGACTTGCCTGGGATCACTCGGTTAAGGTGTGAAAGCGTTTGGACGGCGGTGATTCCGGATAGCTTCTTGTCCACGCGCATGGCCACCAGCGGCGGCTGGTCGAAGCCGGTCTGGAACTTGTCGGCGACAATCATCGCCTGGAACTCGTCCACCGCAAAGGCCGCCTCCAACGCCCGGCCTTTGCCGCCGCCTGGCCTCGGCGAAGCCCGGCCACTGGCGATCGGCCAGCGCTTCGCCTGCATTTCGCATACCTCCGCCCATTTGGTTTCTCTTCCCCCAACCTGGCCCGCTTCGCCCCGCGGACGGCTTTCCCGCCCCCCTTGGCCGGACGTTGCTCCGGCGACTACTATCGGGCCTCCATCGCCATAGGGCTCGCGCCCCTTAGGCGATCCCACGTTCGTCGCGGTGACACGTGTCTAGCGCGGGTTAGGCGTCCCGTCCGCGTCCTTGAACACCCTTCGCCGGGTGTCGCCGCCAGCCCCGGAAGTTGCCGGACGTCCTCCACAACCGCCCGGCAGGGCCGCAGCCGGTTTCAGACGCCATTTCCGGCGGACGCTACTTTCCGTCTTCTGGACGCTGGGATTCAAACAATTTGGTCTTCGCCATGCCGCGCGGGTCTTCCGGCGCGCCGCCCCGGCATGTGGGCGCAGCCACCGGTTTGCGGGCATGCCATTGTCCCGTTCAACCTTTCGATCTCAGGTGAGCCAAAAGACCCGCCGACCTCCTTCCGAGTCGGCCCCCGCTGCGCAGGGGATGTCACCGCGCGCCTCGTGGCGCACTCGAGGTTGTAGACGTCGATCTTGCGGCGCACCTGGCGCTTGCCCTCCTGGCGAACTATCAACTCAGAGTTGATTGTCGTCTCTGACTCCCCGCCCGTAGACGATCAGTTCTCCCTGCCCGGTCATGATCCAATCCCGGCGGCGAGATTTGACACCCCAAGCGTCCGATGCCGACCGGTCGCCTCGAGCCGCCCCGTCACCGCCGCGCTGATCGACGCTGAACGCCGCTCCCGCGTTCGGGGCCGTCGACGCCGACAATTCTTAGGCCGGATCGCATCGGGCCGGGGGGCGCGGGCGGCGG
>JAITKC010000129.1 GCA_031278665.1 Bifidobacteriaceae bacterium
CCTGCGACCGGCGGGTCCCCAACCGGCGGGTCCCCAACCGGCGGGCCGGCAACCGGCTGGCCTGCGACCGGCGCGTCCGCGACCGGCGAGTCCGCAACCGGCTCGCCCGCGACCGGCGAGTCCGCAACCGGCGGGCCGACGACCGGCGAGTCCGCGACCGGCGGGCCGGCGACCGGCGAGTCCGCGACCGGCGGGCCGGCGACCGGCGAGCGCGCGACCGGCGAGTCCGCGACCGGCGAGCGCGCGACCCGCGGGCCCGCGACCGGCGCGGCGCCGGCGCGGCCGGGACTGACAGGCGAGACAGGAGGAGAGTTATGGACAATCGACAGGCGGACGACTTCGCGCGCGAATTCGCGGCCGTCGGCGCGGCCGTCGCCGGCGTCATCGTCGGCAAGCGCCGGGCTGTCGCCTTGGTGGCGACGGCGCTGTTGGCCGGCGGCCACGTGCTACTCGAGGACGTCCCCGGCGCCGGCAAGACGACACTGGCCAGAGCGTTGGCGGCGGCGGTGCGCGGAACCCGCGGCCGCGTCCAATTCACCCCCGACCTGCTGCCGTCCGACTTGATCGGCGCGAGCGTTTACGACGCCCGGTCGGGTCAGTTCGCCTTCCGACCCGGGCCGGTGTTCTGTTCGGTTTTGCTGGCGGACGAGATCAACCTGGCCAGCCCCAAAACCCAGTCGGCCCTGCTCGAGGTCATGGAGGAGCGCCAGGTCACCGTCGACGGCGTCAGCCATCCGGCGCCGCGGCCGTTCCTGGTGATCGCCACCCAGAATCCGGTCGAGCAGATCGGGACCTATCCGCTGCCCGAGGCCCAACTCGACCGCTTCGCGATCCGCGCGCGGCTGGGCTATCCCGACCACGCCACCGCCGTCCGCTTGGTCTGCGAGGCCTCCCGGGCCGACCGCGCGGCGGATGTCGAACCCGTCATTTCGACCGAGCGGGTCGTCGAACTCGGGCAGTTGGCGTCCCAGGCGCACATCGCCCCGGCGGTGGCGGACTACATCGTGTCGCTGACCGAGGCCACGCGCGCCGACCGGCGCTGCGAGCTTGGGTCCTCGACCCGGGGCGGGTTGGTTTTGGCCCGTTGCGCCAAAGTCCGCGCGATGGCGCGGGCCCGCCCCTATGTGACGCCCGACGACGTCCAAGCCCTGGCGCCGGCGGTGTTGGCGCACCGGCTCGTCTTGACGCCCGACGCCCGGCTCGACGGCGTCGACGCCGACCAAGTAGTCGTCGACGCGCTGGCCGGCCTACCGGCGCCGAAACTCGGCGAGGCCGACTTGGCCCGGGCGGCGGTGTAGGGCAATGGCCCGCAGGGGCGCCGCGAAGACCGCGCGCGCGCCCGATGCCGTGGCGGCGGCAAGCAGCCGAGAGGCGGCCGCGCGGGGCCGGGGCGCGGCGGCGCCTGGCGGCCGCGCCGGCGCCCGGCCGGCCTGGGGCCGTCTGGCGCTGGCGATCGCGCTGGCCGGGCTGGCGGCCGGCTGGTGGCTGGGTTGGCCGGAACTGGCGGCGCCCGGCGGGGCGGTGGTCGGGGTTTTCTTGGCCGGTTCGGCGGCGAGTCTGGGCAAACCGGCGCTGGACGTCCGCCTGCGGGCGCGCCGTCGGCGGACCGTCGTCGGCGGATCGCTCGGCGTCACGATGACAGTTGTCAACACCGGGCGGCGGCGGACCCGTCGGCGCTGTTTGGCCGTGCCGGTCGGCGCGAGCCGGCTCTCAGTCCGTCTGCGGACCCTGGCGCCGGGCGGCGCGACGACAATCGAATTGGCCGTGCCGACAACGCGGCGGGCCTGGTTGCGGGTCGGCCCGGTCGAAGTGGTCAGAGGCGATCCGCTCGGCCTGGTGGCCAGGACCATGCGCTGCGGGGAAGCGCTGGAGTTGGCGGTTTATCCGCCCACTTTGGCCGCCCCGATCGAGTTGCCCGGATCGATCAGGGAGGTCGACGGCGGCCCGGCCGGTCGCGCGGCCGAAGCCGCCAATTCCTTCGAGTCTTTGCGCGAATACCAACCCGGCGAAGACGCGCGCGCGATCCATTGGCTGTCGTCGGCCCGGCTCGGGCGGCTGATGGCCCGTCAATCGGAGGACCTCAGGCGGAGCCGGATGGTGTTGGCGCTGGCCTGCGACGGACGCGAATACGGCGGGCCGGAGGACTTCGAGTTGGCGGTGGCGATTTACGCGTCGATCGGGTTGCGACAGGTCGACCAGTCGGGCGAGTTGACGGCGATCGCGGATGGGGCGGTGCTTGCCGGACGCGGAACGAGCGCCGGGCGGTTACTCGACCAGGCCGCTCGCGCCCGGTTCGACGAATCCGGCGGTCTTGGCCGCTCGTTGGCCGCCCAGGCGACGCTGGCGCGCCGCGAGGCGCCGGCGGCCAGGCTGGCGGTGCTGGTGACGGGCGCTCAGCTAGGAGACGACGACCTCAGGCGGATCGCCGGCTCGGGGTGGGCTAGCGCCCTGGCGATTCGTTGCGCGGCGGGCGCCGAGGCGTCCTTGAAGTCGGTTGGCCGGCTGGCGATCGCGACAGTCGGCCAGCCTCGGCACCTGCCGGTGGTGGCGGCCCGCTGGAGCCGGCCATGAGGCCGGCGGCGCCGGCGGCCGCCGGGCGGGGCGGGCGGGGCGGGCCGGGCGGGCCGGACGGGCGGCCGGCTAGTCGTCGGCTGGCCGACGGCGCCGTCGTGACGGCGCTGGTGGGCCTGGCCCTGGCGCCCGCGGCGGCCCTGTTTTCGCCCGCGGCGCTGGTCCGGCCCGCCCTCGGCGGCTTGGCGGCCGGCGCGGCGGTGGCGGCGGTGGCGGCTTGGCGGCGCTGGCCGCCGCTATTCGCCCTGGCCGCGGCGGC
>JAITKC010000139.1 GCA_031278665.1 Bifidobacteriaceae bacterium
GCGTGGCCCAGACCCATCCCGACTTCGAACTGCGGGCCGAGATCCTGACGGCCCTGGAGGAGATCAAGGCCGCGGTCAGCGCCGACGGCGTCTCCGGTCCCGCCCGGTTCCGCGCGTAGGCGAATTGTGGCGACCGCGGCGATACTGGTGGCCCCGCCGGCCATTGCCGAGCAGGCGGCGGCCTGGGCGCGGCGCGGCCTGGTGGCCGAGTCGTTTTGGATCTCCCCGGATGACGCCGCGAAACTCGACCCGGATAGGCCCAACGCGATACCGGTGAGCGTCCTGGCTTTTGGCCGGCCGGCCGCCCCCAGTTTGCTGAACGTCGAACTGGAGCGATTGAACGGGCTGGACGAGGTCCGCGTGGTCTGGATTCGCCACGCGGGCGCTGGTCCGGGCGCTGACGCTGGTCCGGGCGCAGACGCTGGTCCGGGCGCTGGCGCCGGCTCGGCCGACGGGGCGGTCTTGGAGGCCTTCCGCGAACATGTCGCGAAAGCCCTGCCATACGTCCCAAGCCATTGGATCGACATCGTCGCCCCGGAAAAGCCGACCGACCAAGGCGCGCCGCCGCTGGCCGGCTGGACCCAGTTGCGGGTTTGCGGCCAGGACCGGGCGGCGCCCAACGCCTCAGATTCGGGCCAATATCTGGACCGGGCGGTTCCGCTCCACACCGCGCTGGCCGCGGCTGGCGTCCTAGCCGGGACCACGACCAGTCTGCCCTGGGCGACTATGACGCCTTACGCCAGACAAGTGCGCGTGTTCAGCCGCCTGGTCGGCGGCGGCCTCGAGGCCCGCCAAGCGGCTGAGGAATTCGTCAGTTCGGTGCTGCCGGTCACCAACGCGGCCGAACAGCAGGCCGGCGGCCACTTGGCGGCCGAGCCCAGCCGCGCCGCCACAATAGTCGAGGACTGCCTCAAATGGTTGCTGGAACTCCAAGACGGCGCCCTGGCCTACCGCCCGCCGGTTCCCTCCCATTTCGAGGGCTGGCCAAGGTTCTCGGTCGGCGAGCACCTGGCTCATCTGGCCCAGTTCGTTCCAACCGCTTTGGCAACGCTGATTGGCCGCGCGCCGGCGTCTGAGAGCCCCGCCGGTCACCTGTTGGAGTTCAGCGACCTGGGTTATAACATCGGCCCCGCCCGGGCGCGGTCCCGGGCCGGCGCTATCCCGGACTTCGTCGGACTTGAGGCGCGGGCGGCCAAAGAGGCGGCGGAGGCGATCGAAGCGGCCAAGCGGGTTGACGGGGCGCGGGCGTCCAAAGGCGTCTGGGCGCCGCTGGCCAAACTTGTGACCGGCCTGATCGACGGCGGCGGACTGCCGGAGGGCTGGGACAAACAAACTCTGACCCAGCTCGAGCGCAGACTGATCCTGCCGGTCGAATGGGTTCTATTGGGCGCAGACCAGGCCGTCGCGGTCGAGGCGCCGGAACTGGCCGGCGTCGGCAACGCCGCCGTCGCCCAAACCGCGCTGAGCGAGGCCTGGCGGATTTGGGGCGAACCGGTGCGAGCGGCATCGGACCCCTCCTCGGTTAGCTCCAGCGCGGCGCGCCTGGCGGGCGAGGCGAACCTGGACGACGCCCGGCGCCTATCCGAACAACTCGCGTCGCTGGGCGGGGTCGAACCGGCCTCCGCCAGACCCGGTTCGCTACTCGAACGGCTCCACGGCGCCGTGCTCGGCGGCCTGATGCGGTCGCGTCTGGACGCCGAACGCTGGGAAGAATTCGCCCTCAAGGGCCCGCGCGGGCGGGCCCAGAACTGGCGCCAGGCCAGCCGGTGGATACGCGTCGGGTCTTGGGTCGCCATCGTGTTGGTGGTGGCGCTTGGCGCCGCCTGGTGGATTTGGCACCAGGAGATCAATCAGGCGCTGGGGACCGACATCGACTGGCGGGTCGGTTTGGCGATCGTCGGCGGCTTATTGGCCGTGGTCTGTTTTCTTGCGATCTACCTGCTATTTCGCCGGTTCATGGCGTTCCGGGAGCGCGGCTGGCGCCGCCTGGAGATATTCGCCATCTGGGTCAGCCGCGCCGTCGCGGCCGCGACCGCCCATGCCTCGCAGGCGAACGCCGAACGCTGTCTGCGGATCTGGGTTTGGTTGCTCAGCTATGTTCCGGCGCGCCGCGACCCGGACCGGTTCGACGTCTTCGATTCGGGGGCCGAACAAGCGCCCGCCGGCCTGCGGACCGCCCGTCCCGTCTACGAGCCGCGTCAGCTGCGGGACTGGCTCGCGGACGCCGGCGCCAAACCGGGCTGGCGCTTGGACTGCCTCCAACGAGTCGCCGGCGCCGTCTTAGACGAGTTCCCGGAGCAGGCGATCGGCTTGCTGACGGACGACGACGGGTTGCCGGCCGGCGCCTTGGACCAGGTCGCGCGGCGGGCCGAAGAAGGTTTGGCGGTCTGGCGCGACGACACCCGAACGCGGGTCACCAGGGAAGTCATGGACGCCATGCTGGCCGAATCGAAGAGCCTGGAAGTGCTCGGCGCCGACCCCAGGCACGCCGCCTCAACTATTAAGGGCTTTTTCGCCGAGTTGACCCCGCCGGAGGATTCGGCCGACGACAACGAATGGCCGGACGACGACAACCACAGTTGGATCGTCGCCAGCCAGGCCCCCGTCTCCGCCCTGACCCCAGTCCTGTCCCCGTCCCCAGCCCTCTGCGCCGCCCAATTCCGCATCCAAGCCGTCCAACGCGACGACCAGGCCCCCGCCCGGCGGTCCCGCCGCCCTTCCAGCCCGGGGCGCCGCGCGCGCGGCGGCGCGGCCGCG
>JAITKC010000145.1 GCA_031278665.1 Bifidobacteriaceae bacterium
CTGCTTCAAGCCGGTCTCGCGCTTCTTCGCCCGCGTCAACCGGCCCGAACAGCTGATCGCGGCGCTGATGGGCGCCATGCGAGTGCTGACCGACCCGGCCGAGACCGGCGCGGCGACCATCGCCCTGCCCCAGGACGTCCAGGCCGAAGCCTTCGACTGGCCGGCGGAGCTATTCGACAAGCGCGTCTGGCACATCGCCCGGCCGCCGGCCGAACCGGCTCAGCTGCGCCGGGCCGCGCAGTTGATCCGCCGGTCCACCCGGCCGTTGATCGTCGCCGGCGGAGGGGTCGTCTATTCAGAGGCCGATGCCGCGCTAAGGGCTTTCGCGGCCGCCACCGGCATCCCCGTGGCCGACACCCAGGCCGCCAAAGGCGCAATCAACTGGGACCACCCGCAGTCCGTCGGCGGGGTCGGGGCGACCGGCGCCCAGGCCGCCAACCGCCTGGCGGCCGATGCCGACGTCGTGATCGGCATCGGAACCCGCTACTCGGACTTCACCACGGCATCGCGCAGCCAATTCCAAAACCCCGACGTGGCCTTCGTCAACATCAACGTGGCGGCCTTCGACGCCGCCAAACAGGCCGGCTTGACGCTGGTGGCGGACGCGCGCACGGCGATCGAGGCGCTCGCGGTCGAACTCGACGGCTACCGGGTCAGCCCGGACCACGCGCGTCGGGTCGCCGCCGAGCGGGCCGCCTGGGCGGAGATCACCGAGCGCTGTTACCACCTGGGCCACGGGCCGCTGCCCGCCCAGACCGAGGTCTTCGGCGCGCTCAACGAACTGATGGGGCCGCGCGATGTGCTGATCAACGCGGCCGGCTCGATGCCGGGCGACCTCCAAGCCCTCTGGCGCGCCTCCGATTCGACCGCCTACCACGTCGAATACGCCTTCTCCTGTATGGGCTACGAGATCCCGGCCGCCCTCGGCGTGAAACTGGCGGCGCCGGACCGCCAAGTGGTCGCAATTGTCGGCGACGGCGCCTACCAAATGCTGCCGATGGAACTGGCCACAATTGTCCAGGAGGACGCCAAGGTCATCTTTGTGCTGCTGCAGAATCACGGCTTCGCGTCGATCGGGGCGCTCAGCCAGTCGCACGGCTCGCAGCGGTTCGGCACCAAGTACCTCAAACGCAATCCCCGGACCGGGCGATTGGACGGCCCGCCGACGCCGGTCGACATAGCCGCCAACGCCGCCAGTTGGGGGCTGGCGGTCATCAAAGCCAAGTCCGTCGCCGACTTCCGCCTCGCCTACCGCCAGGCCGAGGCGGCCGCCGGGCCGGTCATGATCCACATCGAAACCGACCTGGAGGGACCGAATCCGCCCAGCGACTCGTGGTGGGACGTGCCGGTGGCGGCGGTCTCTTCGCTGGATTCGACCCGGCGCGCCCGGAACGAATACGAAGTCGCCAAGGCCGGTCAGCGCCCGTTGATCAGTCAGCCGCCAAAGTAGCCCCAGCCGCGCAAATCCCCAACCCGTCAAGCCGACGCCCGCCCACCGGACTGTCGGCGCGGTGGCGGCCGCGCGGCATCGGCGGCTGGCCGAACCGGACGGCGCCGGTGGCGGGCACGCGGCGGCGGCAGCGGCATCGGCAGCGGCAGCGGCCTAAGTGCGAGACACGAACGAGAGGACAACTATGAACACGGCAACCAGCGCGGCGACGCCGCTGGCGACTATGACCAGGACGCAGCCGACCGCGTTGTGGAACGATTCGGCCGACCCGCGCGAACTCGGCCAAGCCATCTCCTGGGGCGCCGTGGGCGCCACCTGCAACCCGGTCATCGCGCTGAACTGCGTCAAAGCCGATCAGGCGGGCTGGCGGGCGCGCATCGCCGAACTGGCCCGCGAACACCCGACCGCCGGCGAATCCGAGATCGGTTGGAAAGTGGTCGAAGAGCTTTCGGTGGGCGCCGCCAAACTGCTGATGCCGGCTTTCGAGCGGCATGGCGGCCTGAACGGCCGCCTGTCGATCCAAACCGACCCGCGCCTTCACCGCGACCCCGCGGCGCTGGCCGATCAGGCGACGCGTTTCGCCGAATTGGCGCCCAATATGATCGTCAAGATCCCGGCCACGGCGACCGGCCTGGAGGCGATCGAGGAGGCCACCTACCGGGGCGTGTCGGTCAACGTGACGGTCTCTTTCACCGCCGCGCAAGCGGTCTGCGCCGGTCAAGCGATCGAACGCGGGCTGCTCCGGCGCGAAGCGGCCGGCCTGGACACCCAGTCGATGGGGCCGGTCGTCACAATCATGGTCGGGCGGCTCGACGATTGGATGCGCGAGGTGGTCAAACGCGATCGCATCGCGATCAATCCGGGCCACCTGGAATGGGCCGGCGTGGCCACTTTCAAACGCGCCTACCGAGTGTTCCTGGAGCTTGGACTGCGTTCGCGACTGCTTTCGGCGGCTTACCGCAACGTGCTCCACCTGACCGAGTTCGTCGGCGGCGACGTGGTGGTCTCGCCCCCGTTCGCCTGGCAGACCCTGATCAACGACAACGGCTTGGAGCTGCCGGCCCTAATGGACCTGCCGGTGGCCGACCAAATCCTGTCCGAACTGCTGAATCGCATTCCGGAATTCCGCCGGGCCTATGAGCCGGACGGTCTGACCCCGGTCGAATTCGACGGCTTCGGCGCCACCCGCAAAACCCTGCGCCAGTTCCTGGACGCCGGCGCCGGGCTGGACGCGCTGGTGCGCGACGTGATCGTCCCGGCGCCGTGACGCCAAACCCTCAATGAATCCAAGATCAGGAAAGGACGAGACTATGGCAGTTTCGCTCACCACCGCCGGCCAACCGCTGAAAGACGGCTCCAAACACCAGTCGGTGCTTCGCACCGCGGTGTTGGTGTCGACTTTCGGCGGGCTGTTATTCGGCTTCGACACCGGGGTCATCAACGGCGCGCTGCCGTTCATGGCCACACCCGGACAACTCGACCTGGGCGAGCTATGGCAGGGCGTGGTGGCGTCATCCCTGATCGCCGGCGCCGCCGTCGGCGCCCTGACCGCCGGACGCCTGGCGGACCGCATCGGACGGCGCAAGACCATCCTGATCCTGGCGGTGGTCTTCACCGTGGCCGCGGCCGGTTGCGCGCTCGCCCCCGACCGCTACTTCATGACCGTCGCGCGGGTGGCGTTGGGGCTTGGGGTCGGCGGGGCGTCGGTCACGGTGCCGGTCTACTTGGCCGAGATCTCGCCGGCCAGCCGGCGCGGTCGGCTGGTCACCCGCAACGAGTTGATGATCGTCACCGGGCAGTTCCTGGCCTTCATCTCGAACGCCGTGCTGGCCCAGCTACTGGGCGGGTCCGGCCACGTCTGGCGGGTGATGCTGGCGATGGCCGTCATCCCGGCGGTGGCGCTGTGGGTCGGCATGAAGGTGATGCCGGAGTCGCCGCGCTGGCACGCCATGAAAGGACGCGAAGATCAAGCCCTGCGAATCCTTGAGTCGGTGCGGGCGCCCGGCACGGCCCGGGCCGAACTCGACGAGATCGTCGAAAACGTCGAGCGCGAGGCCGCGCGGGAAAAAGCCACCTGGCGCGACCTGACCGCGACGCCCTGGATCAGGCGCTGCCTGTTGATCGGCATCGGCGTCGCCGTCATCAACCAGGTGACCGGCGTCAACTCGGTGATGTACTACGGCACCCAGATAATCGAGCGCTCCGGCATCGAAATGAACCACGCCATCGTCGCGAACATCGCCAACGGCCTGATTTCGGTTGTCGCCATGCTGGTGGGCATCTGGCTGCTCGGATTCGTCGGCCGGCGCCGCCTGGTGCTGATCGGTCTGGCCGGCACCACCTGCGCCCACGTCGCCATCGGACTAGTCGCCAGCGCGGTGCCGAACTCGCCCTTCAAGGCCTTCGCGGTGCTCGGTTTGACGGTGACCTTCCTGGCCTTCATGCAAGGCGCGGTCGGCCCGGCGACCTGGTGCCTGCTGGCCGAAGTCTTCCCGGCCCGGGTCCGCGGCCTGGCCATGGGCGGCGCCGTGGCCTGTATGTGGGTGACCAACTTCGTCATCACGTTGCTGTTCCCGTGGGCCGTGTCGCCCAAAGGCGTCGGCATCGCGGCGACTTTCTTCGTCTTCGCCGGCCTGGGCCTGGCCGCGATCGCCTGGGGCCTGCGGTTCCTGCCGGAAACCAAGGGCAAGTCGCTGGAGCAGATCGAATGGAACTTCGCCTCCGGCCGGATCCCCCGCTGACTCCCGTTGTCCCGGCCGCCTTCAACCCTTCCAACCAAGGAGCTAACACAATGACCAACTCACACGGCGCCCTAACGCCCCGCCGGCTCGGGATCGGATTGATCTCCGCCGGCTGGATGGGCCGGCTGCACTCGCGGGCCTACCTGGCGGTGCCAGACAAATACGCCGACCTCGGCGTCATTCCGGAACTCGTGATCGTGGCCGATCCGGTCAAAGCCAACACCGACGCCGCCCGGCGCCAGTTCGGCTACCGCGAGGCCACCGCCGACTACCGCGACGTGCTGGCCCATCCCGCCGTCCAGGCGGTCTCCATCTGCGCCCCCAATTACTTGCACCGCGAGTTCGCGCTGGCGGCCGCCGGCGCCGGCAAGCCGTTCTGGATCGAGAAACCGATGGGCGTCAGCGCCGCTCAGGCCGCCGACGTCGCCCAGGTGGCCGATGCCGCCGGGCTGGTCACGGCGGTCGGCTTCACCTACCGGCAGGCCCCGGCCGTCGAATACGCCAAGAAGCTGATCGCCGAGGGCGCGATCGGCCGGGTGACCAACATCCACTGCAAGTTCGACGCCGACTATTCGGCCGACCCGAGGGGCGCGCGGACCTGGCGGTTTGAACTGGCCAAGGCCGGCGCGGGCGTTCTCGGGGACCTCTTGTCGCACGGCTTCGATCTGGCGCAGTATTTAGTCGGCTCGCCGGTCAGCGCCGTCTCGGCGATGACGGAGACCTTCGTCAAAGAACGCCCCGAGCCCGGCGCCGGGACCGGCCACGGCGTTCAGGTGTCCGATGACGCGCGGTTGCTGCCGGTCGAGAACGAGGACTACGCGGCGGTTTTGGCCCGGTTCGCCTCTGGGGTGGTCGCCACCTTCGAGTCGACTCGCGTGGGAGTTGGCTCACGCTGCGACTACGGCGTCCAAGTCCACGGCACGGCCGGGGCGATCGGCTGGAACTTCGAGCGGCTGAACGAGATCGCGATTTGTTCGGCGCCGTCGTCCCGCGATTACGGGTACGCCCGCGAGCTGTCAGATCATCGCTTCGGGGATTTCGCCCGCTTCCAGCCGGGCGCCGGCATGGGGCTGTCCTTCGACGATCTGAAAACTATCGAGGGCGCCCGCTTTATCCAGTCGGTGACGTCCGGCTCGCAGTTGGCCCCGTCTGTCGCCGACGCCTTGGCGACCTCCCAAATCGCTGCCGCCGCCCAGCAGTCGGTCAAATCCGGCGCCTGGGTGAGCGTGCCGGCGCCAACCGGAAAGACCACCTTCGACCGCTGAGCGGCGGTGATGGGCGAAGCCCGCCGCCTGGTCGAGGGGGCGGGGAGCCGCCGGCCCTGAGGGCCGGCGGCTCCCTTGGCTTTCCCGTTCCGCGTTGTTGGCCGGATTATCCGCGGCCTGACGTTCCGCCCCGGTGGCCGGCGGCTCCTTGGCTTTCCCCTGCGGCGCAGGTGGCCGGGGTGTTCCCCTTGGCTGCGGCCCGGCTGCGGCTATGGCGCGGTCAGAGTCGACGTGAATTGGTACTTGTCGCCTCGGTAGAGGTGGTCGCCCAGCTCGATCAGGTCGCCCAGGTGGTCGCGGGCGCGGCGCTTCATCGTCACACAAGGCGCGCCCGAACGGATGCCCAGTAGTTTCGCCTCCGAGGCGGTGGCCGCGCGGGCGCCGATCAACTGCGTGGCGGTCTTGAGGGTGGCGCCTTGCGCGCGCATCAACTCATATAGGCCGCGCTGGTTCAGGGCCTCGGCGGTGACGGCGTCGAAGCGGACTGGAATCCAATTGCGCATCAAGGCGATCGGCTGTTCGCCGGCGCCGCGCAGGCGAACGATTTCGATCACTTCGTCGTCCGCGCCGAACAGCGCGGCTATTTCGGCGTCCGGAGAAACCCGGCGCAGCGACAGGGTTGTGGTCTTGGGCTCCAGGCCGGCGGCGGCCATGTCCTCGAAAAAGGATGTGAACGCGACCGGGCGAACGATTGAGGCGCTGACCACCCTGGTGCCGATGCCGCGCTGGCGGGCCACCAATCCGGCGTCGACCAACTGCGAGATCGCCTGGCGAACGGTGGGCCGCGACACGCTCAGGCGGCTGGCCAGGTCGACCTCGTTCTCCAACCACGTCCCGACGGCCAGTGCGCCGGTCCGGATCGACGACTCAAGCTGGCTGGCCAGCTGGTGGTAAAGGGGAACCGGCGAGGCGCGATCGATTACGACATTCGGCCTGACGTGACTCGGCATGATGGGCTCCGCGCAGAAAGGGGATATTTGTTATTACATTCAATCATAGCGATGACAAGAAGCCGCGCCGCCCGGCCGGCGCCGGGCGGGTGGCACCGGGCGGGTGGTCAAAACTCGCCCCCGGACGCGCAAACCCCATCGGCGGGCGAGTTTTGACCACGCTCCCCGCGTCGCCTAAGCGGGACGCGAAACACCATCGAATGGCGGGAGGGGGAGTGGTTTTGGCGACGCCGGAAAGGCGTTTTTGGGGGACTTCCCGGACCTCGGCAGATCAGGTTGAGAAACCAATTGCTAATCGAACACCCGTTGTCTTTAGCGCTGTTTTGCGGTATAGTTGATCTATGTCCGGGGCGCGCGAATCGAACCAATCCGAAGGCCGGGGGGAACCGGCCCGGAGCGGTCGCGCGGGACGGGCGCAGAGCGAGCGGCGAACTCCTGACGGGTCGGCGCCGGGGCTGGGCGGAGAGTTTTGGGCGGTCCCCGGAGTCGACAGACAAGCCGGCGAGCCCAGGCCGGGTGTCAGCCCGGTCGGGGCGTACCGGCCGGTGGATTCGCCGGCGGTGGCGGCCGTCGGCGCCCAGGTGCGCGGGCTGGAGAGTGTGGACGAGTTGATCGCGGCATTGCGCGCGGCGGCCGGGGAGTTGGGGCGGCGGATGGCCGCCCAGGACGCGGACGGGGATGGCGGAGCGGTGCTGGACCGGATTACGGGTTTGATCGAAGTCGCCAACACCGTCCAGGCGGCGGTTTCGGAACTGGTCGGCGCGGCCGACCGGACGGGTGTGGCGAGGGCGGTCGCCGGCACGGAGTTGACGACTTGGTTGACGCTGAAGGCCCGGCTGACCCGGGCGCAGGCTTCGCAAATGGTGCTCGGGGCGCGGTGGTCGGCCCGGTTCGCGGTTCTGCGGGGCGCCGCCCTGTCGGGCGCGGTCAATCCGCATCAGGTTCGGGTCGGCGCGGACGTGTTGCGCCACTTACCGGACAGCCTGGACCCCGGCGAGACGGCCGCGGCCGAGCGCGAGGTGGTCGGACAGGCCGCGACGCGGGCCTCGGACCAGTTGGCCAGGGCGGGCGAGGAGGTCCTCGAGCGGGTCGCCCCGCAGGCCGCCCAGGAGGCGGCCGAGGACAAAGCGGCCCGCCAGTTGCGCCGGGCCGAGTCGAAGCGGTTCTTCGCCGTGCGCGACAACCACGACGGCACCGCCAGCCTGGTCGGCCTGCTGCCCGCGGCCGAGGCGGAGCTTGTCGGGGCCGTGGTCGGCGCCGTCGCCGGCAAGGCCCGCCGCCAGTTGCTGGCCGCCCCGGACGGCAAATTGGTCGATCGCGGCCAGGCCGGGGCCGACGCGCTAGTCGAGTTGTGCCGCCACGCCCAGGGATGCTCCAAGGCCGGGCCGTTGGGGGCGGCCACGGCCAGACTGGTCGTCGTGGTCAAGGCCGAGGACCTGGCGCGCCCGGACGGGACGGGCGCGGCATCGGCGGGGACCGGCCGGCCGCTGGACTCCAAAACTTTCTCGCGGCTGGCTTGCGACAGCGAGGCGATGCGGGTGGTGCTCGGCGCCAAGGGCGAGGTTTTGGACGTCGGGCGGGCCACCCGGGTGATCCCAAGGGGGTTGCGCGCCGCCGTCGTCGCCCGCGACAAGGGCTGCGCCTTCCCGGGTTGCGACCGGCCGCCGGAGGTCTGCGAGGGACACCACGTCCGGCCGTGGCGGCGCGGCGGAGCAACCAGTTTATCGAATATATGTTTGCTCTGCCCGGCTCATCACCGCCTGGTCGAGCCGCCGGCCAGCGGGCCGCCCGGATGGGAGGTGCGGCTGCGCGACGACGGGTTGTGGGAGTTCATCCCGCCGCCCTGGTTCGACCCCGACCGCAAACCGATGCTGCACCACAGATTCAAACCCGCGCGCCCATGAACCCGATCAGGGCAAGCCGGCCGGCGTCCGGCCGCGGGCCGGTAGCGGGCCAGGCGGGGCAGGCGGGGCCAGCGGGGGCCGGCCGTCCCAGTTGGGCTTGAGCAGCTTGCTCAACGATTTGATGTGGGGCGAGGCGTAGGGCATCGCAGGCGGATGCCGAAGACAAGCGTGTACCTGGATGAGGCGCAAAAGTCCGGACGTGCTGACCGGCGCGAGGACAGTTTTCGTCACCGAGGCGGTGGTCACCGAAGTCCATCACGTCGCGTCGTCCGCCGGCCAAAGCCAGGCCCCCAACGCCTTCTTGGAGGCCATCGCGGAGGACTTTTACGAGTTGGTCCCCATCAGCCG
Organism: Bifidobacteriaceae bacterium; assembly: GCA_031278665.1. Classification (GTDB taxonomy): domain Bacteria; phylum Actinomycetota; class Actinomycetes; order Actinomycetales; family WQXJ01; genus JAIRTF01. Next base: position 8,659 of record JAITKC010000145.1, read on the forward strand.
CGCCGATCACGCCTTGGCGGCCGAGTTGATCCGCCGCCACCAAGGCCAGACTCGCCGAAAGAAGCGCAAACCGGGTTCACTCGACACCGCCGACGCGATGAACGTCATCGCGGCCGCG